>CAZUPJ010000103.1:0-6070 GCA_964622185.1 uncultured Treponemataceae bacterium | reverse complement strand
CGCATAAAAATCCTACGTTTTATGATTGTCTTACGAAAATTCAGCAATTTTATATCACCCTGATAAGGCAAACGCAGGATTCCGTTTTTCCGGTCTAACAGAAGAAGTTGATTTAGTTCCAACCTTGTTAGAAATGCTAGGCATTGCTATTCCTCCAACAATGGTAGGGAAGTCTTATGTAAAAGACCTAGAAAACGAAAATGATAGCGGAAAAGAAACCGTTTTATGTGAGGCTGGGGGAGGATGCCCGACATATAAAACTCCAATTGAAAATTATAGAATCAATGCACCACATTCCCCGACTTCTTTTGGCGTTGGTTCAATGATACGAAAGGGCGATTTTAAGCTTTCTGTATATGGTGATGATATTTGCGAGATGTATAATCTTAAAGATGATCCACATGAACTTAAAAACCTGTATGAAGATGGCACATATGTGGATATCAAAAATGATCTTACAACGTTGCTTTTAAAGCGGATTATGAGCGTAAAAGTACGCGACATTGGAAAACTTGATTGGGATTATGCTGAATATCCTTATGATGTCCGCTTTGAGCCACTTGAAAACATAGGCAATCCTCTATTTGATGTTAGAGCTAGTGGTGACTACCTTATGGAAGATTCTTAAAATTTTGTTGTAATGGTTGTTTCTCGGTGCAATAAGTAGGGCTCTAGAATAATAGTCTTTGGTTGAGCTGCTTTTGAATTTATTTCTTGAAATAATGTATCACACGCATCATTTATGAGTTCATCAATTGGTGCCTTAATTGTCGATAATGTTGGTCTCAAACTTGATGCTAGTGGCAGATCATCCGTTCCAATAATTTGAATATTTTCAGGAATCCTTATATTTAGCTTATGCAAGGCATTTATGGCTCCAATTGCCATCATATCATTATATACATATAGGGAACACGTATTGCCATAGAGAAACAAGTTTTTATTTTTCATAATTCCTTCATAACCACCATCTAAACTCATGCTAGACATAATTCTAATAACGTTCTTCTTAAAACCAGAGTCTTTTACACCTTTAATAAAACCTTGTAAACGTGCAATATTATCTCCAGAATTGTCTTCTAATCCTAAGTACAAAACTGTTGAGTTTTTTTGTTTCCCTAAAAAAAGTCCTGCAAGGTATGCACCCTGCTCACTGTTTATAAGAAAATTATGACTTGGTTTTATAGATTTTTGTGACCAAAAAAGTGTAACATGCGGAATAGAATGTTTCATAAGCATTTCATATTCTTTTTCACGTAAATCGGGTCTTAGTATAATAAAGCCATCAACTTTTCTTTTTTGTATCATTCTCTCAAGTGGTGACAATGAATCAGTTAGTGCATTATCATAGATAACCATAATATCCAATCCTAGTTGAATAAGATATTTTTGCAATAAGTCGTATATATGGGCATAGAAAATATTTGTCATAAAATCGGTAAAGTGTCTTGGAAATAAGATACCAACCGTTCCAGTCTTTTGTGTTTTTAAACTTTGTGCCTGGCTGTTAAGAGCAAAACCATGTTCATTTGCATATTTTTGTATTCTTTCTTTTGTCTCAACCGATATTAATGAACTATCATTTAAGGCTCGAGAAACAGTTGAATGAGAAATACCGAGCTCTTTTGCAATGTCAGTAATTGTTAGCATGGCACTGTATAAGCCTTATGACTTGTCAGAAGGATTTTCGTTTGTTTCCGTAGATTCTTCTTCCATCATTTCCTCTGCACGTTCTTTTTCTTCAGCATAGCTTCCTAAGAATACAGAGATAGGGTGAAGTGTTTCAAAATTTTCGCAAACAATTTTTAATATTACCATCATTGGAACACCAAGAACTAAACCGGTAAAGCCCCATAACCATCCCCAAAAGGAAAGTGATACAATTATAACAAAAGGTGAAAGTCCCAGTTGCCGTCCCTGTACTCTTGGCTCTAAAAAGTTTCCGAGTATTACATTTACTGCAAGCATTAAAAACAAAGTAGCAACAACAGGAGTAGGATCTGGAAAAAATTGAACTAGAGCAAAAACGGTTGTAATTGCACCTGAAAAAATTGAACCAAAATTTGGTATAAAATTAAATATAAAAGCAAGAAACCCCCAAATTATAGGAAAATCTAATCCTATTATGAGTGTTCCTATAAAAACAAGAATACCTGTAGCAAGAGATATAAAAAACTTAACAGAAATATAGCGAATAGTTTGTTCTATAATATTTGTGATTATACCAGTAACCTTTTCCTTATTTTCATCTCCAAACATTATGTCAAGCTTTTTTCTTAAATGTCGAAGCTCCATTAAAAAGAATACTGCAAATAATGTTATAAGCGTTGCACTCGTTAAAAATGAAACTATATTTCCTGAAAAGCTTAATGCAAAATCTTGAATAGTTTGACGTATTCCTACCTGACTCCATAAGTTTTGAATTAATGTGAATTCTTCATTGAATGATAAGCTAAAAAAACTTGCAAGTGAAGAATAAATAATTGTAAAACGCTCTTCATACTTAGGAAATAAATCAACTATGGTTAAAAGGCTTGATACCAATAAACTTCCAAATGCTGTTACTGCCACTAATACAATAATTAATATTGCTGCGATACTCAATAACCAAGGAATTCTAAATTTCTCATTCAATGTTAAAAGAAGTGGTTCAAATACTAATGAAATAAGCACGGCAAGTGTTGCTGGAATAACTACGCTTGCTGTTATTTTTAATACTGCGGTTATTACAATAACAACAAGCACAAGTAAGAGTAAAAAAATTGGACGTGCAAAATTCATTTGCTTTTTTAGCTTAGTAATTCTCTCATGATTTAACATTTGTACGCCTTCTTTTGTATCTATTTTTTTTCTATTTTATCAAATCCACAGAGCGGAACGAGCACTTGAGGAATTGTAACTGAACCATCTTCATTTTGATTGTTTTCTAGTACAGCGATAATTGCCCTCGAAATTGCAATAGCGGTTCCATTAAGCATGTGTACGAATTTATTTTTACCGTCATCATCTTTAAAACGAACATTTAAGCGCCTTGATTGAAAGTCGGTACAGTTAGAAGTTGAAGTAACTTCTCCCCATTCGCCTCCATTTCTTCCTGGCATCCATGCTTCAAGGTCCCATTTACGATATGCTGGAGCACCAAGGTCACCTGTGCATGTGTCAACAACACGGTACGGTATATTTAAGCCTTCAAAAATTTCTTGTTCAATTTTTCGTAATTTTTCATGAATGGCATCAGATTGTTCAGGTAAACAATATACAAACATTTCAACTTTTGTAAATTGGTGCACTCGGTACAATCCTTTTGAAAATTGACCAGATGCACCTGCTTCTCTTCTAAAACAGTGAGAGATACCACCATACATCAAGGGTAAGGTCTCTTTTTTAAGTATTTCGTTTGAATGGTATCCACCAAGTGTAATTTCTGCAGTTGCTACTAAACAAGCATTCTCGCCTTCTAATGTGTATACGTTAGATTCATTCCCACGAGGATTGAACCCTATCCCCTCTAAAATTTCCTCTCGGGCTACATCAGGGGTAGTGAAGGGTGCAAAACCATGTTTTCTAAGCATATTAAGCGTATACATAATAAGTGCTTGTTCTAAAAAAACTGCTTCATTTTTTAGGTAATAAAACTTTGTTCCTGAAACTTTTGTGGCTCGGTCAAAGTCAATAATATCAAGGTCTTGACCTAATTGTACGTGATCCTTAGCCTCAAAAGTAAAGTTTGGTATCTCTCCCCAAACATGAACTTGTGGATTGTCTGAATCTTCAACACCAATTGGAGCGTCTATATGTGCCATGTTTGGAATTTTTAATGCTGCTTGTTTTAAGTCTTCTTCAACTTTTGTAACTTCAGCTTCAAGGCTTGCAATATCTTCTTTTATTGACTTTCCTTCTGCAATGAGCTTTTTTCTTTCTTCGTCTGAAAGTTTTGCTTTCATTGCATTAGCATTTTCATTTCTTTTGGCTTGCTTTTCTTGTAAAGCAGTAACAACTTCGGCTCTTTTATCAAAAAGAGTTACAACGACATCTGCATCAGCAACCATATTACGGTTTTTAATATTTTTCTTTACCTCATCGAGGTTTTCTTTAATAAAACGATAATCTAACATGAGTTTATTATATAGATAAGTTGTGAAAAGTTCAAGACTCAGATAGTTACGAATTACGAATCGTTCAGCATTTATCAGCAGATTACGCAGATGGCGCAGATTTTTATTGAAATATTGTTATATAACTGATTGTATAACAGTCAATATTTAATGTAATAATTTTTAGGTTTTTAATTAAGATTCATGAAAACCGATGACATAAAAAAAGAGCAGTAGAAAAATTATTTCACTGCTCTTCTAACATTAGTAATTATTTACCTATTCTTCACCAAACTCATTATAATATTCATCAATGCGTAATGCAAGAGTATTTACATCAATATCAATTATACCCATCTCACGTTTTGCATTCTCAGCTGAGTCAGAAGCGTGTGCAGAGTTTACCATAACGTTTGAACCAAATTCTTTTCGTATTGTTCCACCCTCTGCCTTTGTTGGGTCTGTTGCCCCTAGTACTTGTCTAATTCTTTCTACTGCGTTTTCACCTTCATAAATTAGAACCATACATTTTACTTTTCCAGGATCTGCTAGTTCATCTTCAGGGCAGTGTGATGGTTTTGTGCCTGACATAAACTCAACTATGCTTTCAAATTGATTTACTGCAAAATCTTTACCAAAACTATTGCAAATCATTTTTCTAGATTCGCTTGTCATATGCATGTCGAATTGCTTTTCAAGTGTTTTAATTGCTTTTTCACCAATTGATTCTGAAAGCTTTTCTACAAGGATGTCTTTTACTGGCCCATAGAATTCTAATGCTTGTGCTACTGACATTCTAAACATCTTACAGCCTATAATTCTAAGGCCTGTTCTTGAGAACATGTCTATAATTGAACCTGGTCTTGATGAAGCAAACTTCCAGTTATCAGGTTTTATAATAACAAGTGTTCTTTCAATATTTACAGGGTTAATGTGCTTTATGTTTTCAACAATGTTTGGTTGAGTTTTAAGGTATTTGCTAAACATTTTTAGGGTAAACGCAATACTCTTAGGTGTTCTAGCTACAATTACTGCAGGTTCAAAGTATTTAACAACAGTTTTTTCTTTGTCTGCCCAAATAATATCTGCGTAGGTATCTCTAACAGTTTCACCTGCTGTTTCGCCTTCATCTATATAACGAACTTCATACAAGCCACCGCAAATTTTATAAATTTTTTCTCGTGCGTCTTCACCTTTAAAAAGAAGTAGCATTGTTCTATGCCTTCTACCATCAGATGGCATTAGGTTTTCTAGGATATAGTCTTGAAAAAGCTTTGCTTTTTTTTGTGGTAAACCGTAAAGTTCGTAATCGTCTACAGATGCTGCAAATTCCTTTACGAGAGATTCATCTGGTGCAAATATCTGCGCACTTACTAACTCAAGATCTGTTCTTGATAAAATACGGGCTATAATTCCACCTGTTCTCGATTTTACGATACTATGTGGTGTAATAAGTACATATGAAAGCTGAGTTGCCATATAGATTCCTTAACTAATAAATTAAAATATAAATCCTGCTACGAGGAAAAGCACAGCACTTAATGCTGCTGCGATAAAACCAAATGGGGCTTGTGTTGCTGCATGATCAAAATTGTTGCAACCAGATGCTGCAGAAGATATAACTGTTGCATCAGAATAAAAACAGATATGACTTCCAAATACTCCCGCCGATAACACAGATGCAACAACAAGCGTTACATTTGCATCAATACCCATTGCTAACGGTATGGTAATTGGAAGTGCAATAATATACATACCCCAGTTTGTACCAGTAATAAACTCTGTAACTGATAAAATAATAAACACTAGCACCGGCATTAATTCTGGTGTCATAATTGGTAGCGCTGAAGTTATCACAAATTCTGTAAAACCGATTCTTTCGTTCATTGCTGCAAATACAAACGCTAAAACCATCAGCATCAGAGGTAAAAGCATGTTTTGAGACCCTTTAATTGCAATGTCTGTAAACTCATCTG
>CAZUPJ010000102.1:0-6078 GCA_964622185.1 uncultured Treponemataceae bacterium | reverse complement strand
GGGATTAAGAGAATACAAGCTCAAAATGGAAGCACTGTATATTACCTATTCAGAGATTGAAGTTGACATTGTTTTAGCAGAAAAGATACTAAAAGAATTTGAAAGAGATGTATTACATTTGCAAAGCCTAATACCACAAGACTTGTGGACAACATATTGGCTTGCATTTGTTCACACATTAGCAGAGGATTATGACGCAGGGCTTGAGTACTGGCAAGAACTTTTTTCAGACCCTTTGGTAAAATCAATGCATATATATCCTGAAGCTCTTGAGTATGCAAGTATGTGTGCAAAAGAACTTGGCGGAGTCGAACTTTCGCAAAAATACTTAGTAGAAAAAGAAAGCTTATGGAATGAGCGAAATATTGATGTGAACATAATAGGATTATTAAATTGATGATTGATTAGTGCACAGCTTTTTCTTTACTTGAATTAAGAAATTATTCATGGTACTATGAAATATCATTGCTAAAGGAGATAAAAATGATTCAACGATTTAATAAGGGCTCAAGAATGAGTGAGGCTGTAGTACATAATGGGGTTGCATACCTTTGTGGGCAATGCTGTTTTGAAGAAAATGAAGGAAAAAAAGATGTGCAAACACAAACAAAGGAAGCACTTGCAAATGTTGAGCGTGTATTAGCGGATGTTGGCTCAGATAAAGAAAAGCTACTTATGGTGACAATTTACCTAAAAGACATAAACTACTTCGATGAAATGAACGAAGTGTACGATGCGTGGGTGTCTAAAGAAAATCCACCGGCTCGTGCTTGTCTTGAAGCAAAAATGTGCGAAAAAGAACTCTTGGTAGAAATTGTAGTAACAGCAGCGGTGTAGATAATTACTAATTATGGGGTACTAGTTACTAATTGGTAGGGTGTATGTTTAGGGCAAGTAGCGAGTACTAACGAATATACCGTCGTAAAAATTACAATTATGAGTCAATTCTTTTTTTGCCAAAATAGATTATTCTCTCTTACCCCAAGCCAAACAAAGTATAAATAATCACTGTCGAAACGCCGGCTAGGGCAATTGCTATGCTGCTCATTGCCCCTTCGGTTTCGCCCATTTGAAAAGCCCTTGTTGTGCCTAGTGCATGGGTAGAGGTTCCAATTGCAATACCAATGGCGGTTTTATTCTTTATTCCAAAAACCTTAGACATAAAGGGTGCCGCTACAGCACCTGTAAAGCCGGTAATAGCGGTGGCAGCAAATGTAACCGCTGTAACTCCGCCTCCTATTTCTGCAAGTGGCAGGGCAATTGCGGTTGTAACAGACTTAGGATACAATGACACACTAATTGCTTCATCAAGTCCAAATAATTTGCACATAACAATTATCGAACCAACAGCAGCACAAGAGCCAACAAATGTTCCAATAAGAATAGGAAGTAAATTCTCTTTCAATACCTCAAGCCTGTTATATACAGAAACGGCAAGTATAGCGGTCATCGGTCCTAAAAACATGTAAATAATGTCGCCACCATAACTATAGGCCTCATACGAAATATCAAAAATTTTCAAAAAGGCTATACATAGGATCATCGCAATAATAAGTGGATTGATCAACGGGCTGTTACACCGTTCTTTTATTTTTATTCCAATAAAATATGCCCCAATAGAAAGAGAAATGCCAAAAAAAGGCGAGTTTATAATCGAGCACCAAAAAACATCTAACATATTAGCTTTCTCCCTTCAAAGATTTTTTATTTCTCAAATAAGATTGTAGCTTTATAACGGCTTGCACTGTCCATCCCGTAACAGCAAAACAAATAAAAACAGAAATAATGTTAATAACAAAAAGGGGAACAATAATCTCGCCCAAAAGTGAAAAATGCTCCATAAGGCCAACCGATGGCGGAATAAAAAAGAAGGCCATAACTTGTTGCATAAAATCGGCCTTTTCTCGAATGTGATGTACCTTGAGAAGCTTTGTAGCCAACAAAACAAACAAAACTATCATGGCTAATACGCTTCCTGGCATAATAAAAGGAAGCACCGCCGATATGGCATTACACACCATACAAAGTCCAAATACAAGGGCTATTTGTAATAAAATTTTCATAACACGTATACTACCATTAAATAAAATTTTTTACTAGAGTGTTTATTTTTTTTATTTGGTCGGGGCGGGCTTTGGCTAATACAGCTTTTGTAACCATGTTTTTACAGCGACCACCGCAGAAGGAAAGGCAAAAGGTATATCTTCTATATCTTTTTCAGAGTTTACAGGGAACAACTTAAAACCGGTAATTTCATTTTCGTCTTCTGCCTTTAATAAGGACAATGGATTTTCACAATCTACGGTAACTTTGGCTTCAAAAAATAAGTCACAGGTTTTGTATAAAAAGCCTTTGTATTCATAAGAGTTTGGGGCACTACACACAAAGGTTACACTTTCAATGGTAAGCCCCGTTTCTTCAAACCCTTCTCGAATACAAGCATGCTCTGCAGCTTCGTCTTGGTCTACAAATCCACCAGGTAGGGCATAAAAACCCTTCCGCGGTTCTCGCCCTCGTTTTATACACAGCAGTGATTTATCGCCTGTTTTATCATCTTCAAAAACTATTATTAAACCAACAGCACTTGCAACATTGTTGTAAAGGGTAAAGCCACAATCGGAGCATTTCCATTTTTTACTCTCTTCATAGACAATATACTTGCTTTCACACATAGGACAGATTTTAAAGTTGTTTTCTATTGGATGTATCATTATTCCAGTATAATAATTAAGAGAAAAAAAGGCAAGATTAATTTTAGTTATTATAGACTAACATATGCAAATGCTATATACTTAATATAAACCCATTTACCCCATAGGAGAAACAATGGATTTCAGTCTAAGTAATGTTCTTTTTGCACTCGGCTTAACCGTATTTGCAGGCCTTGCAACAGGAGTTGGTAGCCTTATTGGTTTTTTTTCAAAGAAGTTTAATCCAAAATTTTTATGTATAACACTTGGCTTTTCTGCTGGCGTCATGATATACGTTTCCTTTGTAGAAATTTTTGTAAAAGCACGAGATTCTTTAGCCCTTGCTTACAGTGATAAAATGGCCTATACCCTAACTGTTGTGGCATTTTTTGTAGGTATTGCAATTATAGCATTTATCGACAAGGTTATCCCCGATGAGTCAAACCCGCATGAAATAGGAGAACTAAAAAAATATCAAACAGGCGATGCGTGTCCTTTTCCTTTTCACGAAAATCACCCTCATAACGAAGACTGCGAAACTGTTGAGAATTATAAAAAAACAAAAAAACTTATGCGTATGGGGGTATTCTCTGCCCTAGCAATTGCAATTCATAACTTTCCAGAGGGACTTGCAACCTTTATGAGTGCTTTAACAGACCCAACTTTAGGTATTAGTATAGCCGTTGCAATTGCTATTCATAACATTCCAGAAGGTTTGGCAGTTTCTGCCCCAATCTATTATGCAACAAAAAATAGAAAAAAGGCATTTTTACTTTCGTTTGCCTCTGGTTTAGCTGAACCCATAGGGGCACTTGTTGGCTACTTTATTCTCCGCCCATTTATAAATGACGTTACCTTTGGCCTTATTTTTGCAAGTGTTGCAGGTATTATGGTATATATTTCACTAGACGAGCTTTTACCCACTGCAGAAGAATATGGAGAACACCATTTGTCTATTGGGGGGCTTATTGCCGGCATGATTGTAATGGCCGTAAGTTTATTATTGTTTGCATAAAGACAAAAAAATGCCCTTGCTAAAAAGGGCATTGTATTTATTGCGTTATAAAGTCATTCTTAAAAACTGGTGTATACTAAGTAGCTAACATAGGCAACATATACAAGAAGTAAAAAGGATCCTTCAAATCGGTTAATTCTTCCCGGTCGGTTTTTATTAAAAGCAAACCCAAACAAGAAAAGAGAAAGCGTAAGACCACCCATAATGGCAATATCGCGGGTAAATATTTCTCTTCCAACTTCCATGGGGTGAATACTCCCTGCAATACCAACAACTGCCAAAGTATTAAAAAGGTTTGAGCCCAAAATGTTTCCAAGTACTATGTCATGCTCGCCTTTTCTGCTTGCAGCAACGGAAGATGCAAGCTCTGGAAGCGATGTTCCAATTGCAACAATGGTAAGACCAATAATTAAATCGCTTACACCTAAACTAGTTGCAATGGTAACAGCACCCGATACGACAAGGCGAGAACTTCCAACTAATACACCAAGCCCAATAAGTAGCCAAAACCAAGCTTTTTTTATAGGCATAGCTTCTTCGCTGTTTTCTTCTGCAAATTCTGCTTCTAAAATGTCAGTTTTTTTTGTTATGCCTTGATAAATGGTCCAAGTCATAATAGCAACAAAAACTAATAAAAAGATTATTGCATCGAGGCGAGTAACATCTCCATCATAAACTAAAAAGGCTGCTAAGATTGTAATAATTGCAAGCAAGGGTAGTTCTTTGCGTAACACTTGAGACTGTACGGTAATAGGTTTTAGTAATGCGGTAAGACCTAAAATAAGTGCAATATTTGTAATATTTGAACCATATGCATTACCAAGTGCAATACCAGGATTCCCTTCAACCGCTGAAAAAGCAGAAACGACCATTTCGGGAGCCGATGTTCCAAACCCTACAATTACCATACCAATTAAAAGTGGTTTCATTCCAAAATATTTTGCAACACCACAAGCACCATCTACAAATTTGTCGGCACTCCATACCAATAAAACAAGCCCACCAACAAGTACTACAATTGCTAAAATCATACTTCTACCTTCCTATTAAATTCAGTGTACAAGAAATTGCTCAAAATTGCAAGTTATCTATTTTTAAAATACGGAAACATACTTGTTTGACACTTGGTATAATTCACCAAACTAATTGCAATCCATATTCGAGATATTGCTCAAATGAAGAATCTTTGCTTAGTAAAATCAAATTACCTCGTATTGCACTATGAATTAACATACGATCAAATGGGTCTTTATGATTTTGCATTAAAGGAAGTTCTTTATAGGTTACAAAATCGTACGCACCACAAGAGAGAATTTCAAAGCCACATTCTGTTGCAATATTTGGAAAGTGTCGTATATCTATATTGTCAAATGTAATTTTTCCTAATTGCTCTTTAATTGAAAGTTCCCAAAAACTTATGGTGTTTACAATAATGGTGTTATGGGTATCTTCAAGAATATCGAAAACTTTTTTTGAAAGCTTTTCTGTGTTGAGCACTGCCCATAAAAATGTATGAGTATCAAGTAAGAATTTCAAAATCCCAATAACTCCTCATGAGTAATTTTGCCATCCCCAATTTCGGAGAAACTTGCTTTATTTTCATATAGCCCAATAGAACGTTTTTGTGGATTTTTTTGTGTGTCTTGTTTGGCAAATTTTTCAACACTCGTAATAACCGCTACAGATTTTTTAACTCTTCCAAAAAGTACTTGAATATCTTCGCCATTTTGAACATCATCGAGTGCTTGAGAAAATTGAGCCTTTAATTCACCTACCGTCATTGCTTTCATATAAGTAGAATACTACAAACTTGACAAGTTGTCAAGTTTGAAATTTATAAAACACTTTTTTAAGTTTTTAGAGTAGAATACTACAACAAAATAGGTAAACTTTCCAATAGTTTTTTACGCTCTTTCCAGTCCGGCATGTGGGTAGCAACACAGGCATAAAAATTTTTAGAATGATTTTGATGCAAAAAGTGTACAAACTCGTGAAGCATTACATATTCAATACAAGGCCTTGGAGCTTCAATAAGTTTTTTGTTTAGCGTAATTATGCCTTTTTTAGTTGCACAAGAACCCCACCTACTTTTCATATTTCGCATTTTAAGTTCTGGATACGAAACACCGTACTTAGAAAAAACCTTATGCCTTTCTTCCATAATTTGACAAAAGTGCTTTTGACATTCAGCATCAAAAAAAGAGCTCATTGCTTTTTGCTTTGTAGCAAAGCTTGTAACATCCTTTACATTGAGCTTTAAAAAGGAGCCGTCATTTTCAACATAGTTTGTAGTAGATTCAAACACTTTTAGGCGAAGATGCTTACCCAAAAGATAAAAACTTTCACCATTAATATATTGCTTGTTAGATGGCA
>CAZUPJ010000101.1:2753-6103 GCA_964622185.1 uncultured Treponemataceae bacterium | reverse complement strand
ATATCGCTCATAATTAATCGCCAGAAATAGCTGTAGCTTTAGTAAGATTTTTTATAGGAGTAATCTCAAGTATCTTTTGCTCAAGTTCATTTAACTGTGTAGATATTCTGGCATCTATTGAACCGAAGTCGGTTTCAATTATACAACCGCCTTTATCTACGGTAGAATCTTCAGCTACGGTAATATGTTTTACGCTTTCAACAGAGTCCATAAAATCTTTAATATGCTCAGTAGTTAATTGTACATCGGCTAAATTTACTCTAATTACAACGTCGCCCCTACCCTTAACTTTACGCAAAGCTTGAACAATATTTGACATTACAACATTTCGTTGACTTTCAGAAATAACTTTTACAACTTTTCTCGAAATAAGAAGTACTAGCTCAACAATTTGTTGTTCAGTTTCATCGAGAATAACTTTTCTTTTATCCATAGTTTTTTCAAGAACTATATGAAGTCTGTCTATTAACCTTTGAACTTCTTGTTTTCCTGCTTGATAACCTTCTTCGTGCCCAGCTTCAAAACCATTTCTTTTTGCTTCGTTTACATTTTTTTCATGACGTTGCTCTGCTTCTCGTATTATTTCTTGAGCTCTTATTTCAGCTTGTTTTATTATTTCTTGAGCAGCATCATCTGCTTCTTGCTTTATTACAGAAGATTGATCAGACTTTCTTTTAAACTCTTCAAATGCAGATTTTTCAGCTTGTTGCACTATTTCCTGTGCTTGCTGTTCCGCCTGTTCTATAAGTCCTTTTTTATCTTCCTCCCACTGCTGTCGAAACATTTCTGCTTCGCGTCGTAGGTCATCGGCAGTAGGACCAATAAATTCAGGTATTTCATCGAGAATTTCTTCAACTTCGTCATTCCCGTAACTATGTGATAAAGGCAATAAAACGCTGTTTTCTACTTTTTTTATCTCTGTTGGTCGAAACACTGATTTTGGCATACACTATCCTTATACAACCAATTCATCTTCGCCAGATCGAGCAATAACAATTTCACCCGCATCTTCAAGACGTCTGATTGTCGATACAATTTTTTGTTGAGATTCTTCAACATCTTTTATACGTACAGGACCCATGAATTCCATATCTTCTTTTAGCATACTTGCTGCTCGCTTAGACATATTACGGAAAATTTTATCCTGTACTTCAGTATCGACAGATTTAAGTGCTTTCGCCAGTTCTTGTGTGTCAACTTCACGCATAACTTTTTGTATAGCGCGGTCGTCGAGCATAACAATATCTTCGAAAACGAACATGCGTTTTTTGATTTCTTCTGCTAAGTCCGGATCTTCTTCTTCCAAAGACTCAATAATAGCTTTTTCAGAAGAGCGGTCTACAAGGTTAAGAATTTCTACAATGCTTTCTACACCACCAGCTGCAGTATAGTCTTCACTTGAAAGTGTAGAAAGTTTCTTTTCGAGAACGCGTTCAACCTCACGCAAAACGTCTGGAGAGGTTCGGTCCATGGTTGCAATACGACGAGCTACTTCACTTTGTACTTCATCGGGAAGGTTTTGCAAAATAATGGAAGCCTTATTTGGTTCTAAGTATGCAAGAATAAGTGCAATTGTTTGCGGGTGTTCTTGTTGAATAAAGTTTAAAAGATGAGCAGGGTCTGTACGACGAATAAAGTCAAACGGACGCACTTGCAACGAACTCGTTAAACGATTAATAATATCAATAGCTTTTTGGCTACCAAGTGATTTTTCGAGAAGTTCACGTGCAAAGTCAATACCACCAGAAGTGATAAAGTTTTGTGCTTGTATCATTTCTTGGAATTCTCGCAAAACCGCTTCTTTTAGTTCTGCATCTACTGTTTCAAAACGTGCAATTTCAAATGTTAATGTTTCAACTTCATCTTCACGCAAGTGTTTAAAAATTTCAGCAGAAAGATCAGCACCTAATGAAACCATAAAAATCGCAGCTTTTTGACGACCATTAAGGTTTTTGTATTCTTTATTTTTCTTTGAGCTAGAGCCTGAGCCAGTCTTTGCTTGTGTTCCTGACATTTTTTTATTCCTCCATCAACCATGAACGTATAAGCATTGCAACATCTTCAGGATGTTCGCGTGCGATGGTAATTGCATTTTCTTGAAGCTCTGCACGTTCTCGTTCTTCAACCGACATAGTAACTTCCATACCAGCTTGTTGAGCTTCCCAAAGAGTTCTCTCACGTTCAAGTTGATGTTTGCGTAGTAACTCTTCTTCTCTAAGCCTTCTTCGTCTTTCAAGTTCTCGTGTAATAAAGCGTATCGCTACAAAAACTAATAATATAGCAATAATTGAAACAATAGAAATTAATACCGTTCTTCTTGTTTGTTCTTGTCTTAAGTATTCTGCATCTTCTGCAGCAAACTGTGCGGTTCTATCAAAAGCAACATTGCGCACAACCACACTATCGCCTCTCGATCTATCATATCCAATAGCACCTTGAATTATTTCTTCGACCGATAGAATTTCTTCAGCTGTTAAAGGTATATATGTTCTTTGTATTTCGCCACTTGGAGAAAGTATCAAAGAGCCTTCTTCATCATAATCTCTTTGCCATTTACCATCAATATTAACAGAAACGGTTACTTTTCCTTGAGTAGGACTTCTAATTTCACGAGTTTCGCGTGTACTAATTGATTCATTTCGTACAACAGAGCTTTCTGTTGTTATACCATAAACATTTGACATATCTGAGTATACTGGTGGATTTTGACCTTCAACTCCAGCAGGCCCCTCTGGATTAAAAGAAGTTCCTCTATGCTCTTTATTTATTTCTGTAGTTGATAGTGTAACTGAATCAAAAATTTCACCGTCAAAATAGGGTGTATCAGGGTTATCTGGAATCCTAACATAAGGCAAATTTTCAAATGTATCTATTTCCATTTCTGACATATCCATGTCTATGCTTACATTTAAGTCTCTAACCCTATCGGTACTGTATATTAGCTGAAGAGCATCTAAAACTTCCTTTCGTTGAATTGATTCAAAGTTTTTAATAAGCAATTGCTCTTTTTCAATAATATCAACACGCTCAATGTCTTGCATACCTTCAAAATCGTTTATTACTAAACCATTAGCATCGGTTATGGTAATATTCTCTGCAGTAAGACCGGCAATAGCCATCATTAAGAGTTTTTGTACCCCTTCAACCTTTTGCTTATCAGCAGTAAAATCACTTCCTGGTTTTGCAGTTAAAATAACACTTGCAGAAACTGGTTGTTGCTCTTCAATAAAAAGTGAATCTTCTGGCATAGAAAGCATAACGTCAGCTCTATCAATATCATCTATAGCCTCAATATGACTTTTAATTTGTGAAGTAATTGCTCTTTGTAGATTTACATCATTTGTAAAGTC
>CAZUPJ010000101.1:0-2653 GCA_964622185.1 uncultured Treponemataceae bacterium | reverse complement strand
GGTATAAGTACAAGTGCTAATACAAACACTACACCCACTGCAGAGATAATTACCTTTTGAACGATGGACCATTTTGCCCATAATTCTTTAATTTGCGAAAGAAGCTTTTTAAGCAATTCGTTCATGAAACCCCTCCCAAGGATCATAACTTTTCCGTGAACGAACACACGTTTACGTATTATATTCTACCATGCTTTGCAAAATTTGTCTACCCCAAAAAAGGATATGTGTTCAATAATGTTAAAAATAAAAAAAGCCATAACATTAAGTTATGACCTTTTGGTAATTATCTTGTTGTCGTAATTTCGCTCCATGCTTGTGTAACACGGCTTACAACAGTATTTGCTAATGTTAAAGACAAGTTTGCCTCTGCCATTGCAATGGTAACGTCGTGAATGTCAACCGAATCAGGGTCAAGTATAACTTGCTCTGAAATATCGCCTGCATATACTTGCTGGTCGTTCATTGAACTCATTGCATCAATTAAAAAGCTGTCAAAAGAGCCTTTGTTTGCAATGCCTTCATTCGTTTTTGACGTTTGTGCCAATCCCGATAGCGGTCCATTCCCCATATGAACTGCATTTGTTCTTGTCATTTGTAAATCACTTATCATAATTTCCCACCTTACTTATAAGTATAATTTATTTATTGCCCGATTGCAAGTGCTTGCATGAACATTTCTTTTGAACCTTGAATAACTGTCGTATTTGCTTCATAAGATCGAGAAGCTGCAATTAGGTCAACCATTTCATTCACAATATTTACGTTTGGATATTCTACGTATCCAGAATTAGGACCGGCCTTTATTGCATCTGGATGTGTTGGATCATATACAAGGCGGCCTTGTGTTTCATCTTGTTGTATTTCCATTACGCGCACACCCTCTCCAATTCCACTATCAAAGTTTTCAGGAGTAAAGGGGCTTCTAAATGTTGGATATTCTTGAGCACTTGCTAAAACAACTGTTGATTTTTTAAATGCTCCACCCTCTTGTGTTCTGGTAGTTGAAGCATTTGCTATATTGTTTGAAATGACATCTGTTCTAAGACGCTCTGCACTCATTCCTGTTGCAGCTATATTAATACTTGAAAATAAACCCATTAGTCTCTCCTACTATCGTAATACAACTTTCATTTGTGAAAATTGAAAATTTTGTAATTGAGTAAGAAGTTGGTAGTTCATTTGTGTTTTAAGAACATTCATTGCTTCTTGCTCTGCATCAACGTTATTTCCGTTAGCTTTTACGGTTGAAACATAATCAGTAACACGTCTTGGATCAACAGTTTTATAATCTATAACGGTGTCGTTTTGAAAGTGTCTAGGATCGCTTGTTAAAAGTTTTGTTCCGAAATCTGCGTATTTTTCTGAATCAAGTGCTCTTTTTAATTCTGTTTCAAAGTTTACGTCAGTTCGTTTAAAATTTGGCACTTCTGAGTTTGCAAGGTTATTTGCTGTTACTTCGTATCGCATAGAACTTACATCGAGTGCCCGGTGCAATAAGTCTACTGTTTTTGTAAAACCAGTCATTTTTTTCTCCTAAATACATCAATATATTGATGCGTTATAAAGGACAACCCCTCCCATAGGATTATAGTCCCAACCCTACTTATATTTTCGGTTTTCAAAAAAAAATGTTTAGCGTTTTATTATGATTTTTTTTAATTTTTATTTTTAATTATAGTTCTTCTAAATCATCTGCATCTTCAAGCTCTTCAACTTCTTCTAGCTCTTCCAATTCTTCAATATCATCATCTGCCACATTTGAAGTAGCACTGTTAGAAGATAAAATGCTGCCTTGTGCTTCACCAGCTAATAAATTTTCTGCATCTGTTCCAAAAAGGTCAGCAAGATCATTTGCTAGTGACATTTTTTCTTCTGCAGCTGTTTTATTTTTATTTAATAATTCAAATAGATATACGGACTTTGAAAACCCTTTTAGTTTAATAAACGCAGCTCTTCTACATTCAAATACATTTCGTACCAATAAAAATGTTTCATAGCTTATTAAAATTGCAGTTCCACAATTTTTATTAGCAGCCTCAATGCGAGATGCTAGATTTACTTCTGGCCCCATAACAGTATAGTCAAGCCGTTTTTCAGAACCAATATTTCCAAGAATAACCTTTCCTGTACTAATCCCAATACGCGTATAAAATGGCGTTTTGAGTCTACCCATCCCCATTAATTTTGAATTGAGAATTGCTTCATATTTTTTCATGGTAAGTGCTGCTTCACACGCTCTTTCTGCATGGTTAATGCTATCGCTACCTGGACCACCAAAAAATGCAAGAATACCGTCTCCTACAAGTTTTGAAACCGTTCCACCAAATGCTTCAATAACGCCGCTCATTTCGCTAAAATATTCATTTAATACGCTTATAAGGTTATCAGGAGACATAGATTCTGATAATACCGTAAACTCTCTAAGGTCAGTAAACATAATTGAAAGATTTTCATAATCTCCACCAACTCTCAAAACAGATGGATCATGCTCAAACAAATCAACTATAGCGGAAGGAACATAACTTGAGAAAGCTTTTTGCAGAGAACTTCTTTGTTCTTTAGCTTTTGCAAGCTCTATTACCAAACAAGCAGTACTAAAAATACGAACAAACGGTCCAATCACTTGTGAATCAAGCAAAGTGAACAAATC
>CAZUPJ010000100.1:0-6183 GCA_964622185.1 uncultured Treponemataceae bacterium | reverse complement strand
AAAGACGTTGCTGCCTTTAATTCTTATATGGAAAGTCTTCTTTTCGGGGCATAAATATGGATAGGTCGAGTGCAACTGATTATGTTTACGCAAAGTCGCAAGGAATGCTTTCAAAGTCTTTTGTAGGTTCTCGAAAAATTAATTTATTTACAGCTAAATCATTATCAGATTTATGGCGGCTTTTGTTTGAAAGTTCCGCCCCTCTAATTCCCGAAAATATGCTAGCAAAGGCTATCGAAGAAGAGGCAGAAAAAAAGTTTATTCAAGATTATAGAAAACTTCTCAGTTCTTTTGATGCACCAGATACCATAGCAGTTCATTTACTACGGTTTTATGATTATCAAAATATAAAAGAATTAAACGCTGCCATACTCATGGGGCAAAGTACTATACCTAAAATTGCAGATATAGGCATGTATTCTACACTCGATTATTCGCAGTGGCCAAATTTAAAACAAATAACAAAAAATAGTGATATTTCCTGGCTTGATACCGTACCCACAAGAGAAACTCAAAAAGATGTAGATTCACGTTTAGATATACAGTACACAAAAGAGTTGTGGGATAGCATAAAAAAATTACCTTTATCGGAAAGGGCTTCTGTAGAAAAATTAATAAAAGAACATATTATTTTACAAAACATATTATGGGCTATACGCTTGAAAATGTATTATGGCTTTAGCTCTGAACAAATAGCAGAGCAGCTAGTTTTTTCTGACGATAGCCGTCCAAAAGCAGATGTTTTAGCTGGTGCTGCTTTGTCAATACTTGATAAAGCTATAGACGCATGGGATAATTGGAGTGACTGGAAGTATGTGAACTTATTAAATCCCAATGATGAAGGCAGTGTTTGGAAAATAGATCCTACTTGGCTTCAAAACGCAATAAATGTCCATTTAAATAAAATGGCGTATAAATCTTTTGGAAAGTACTTAACAAGCTCTCATATTTTGGTTGCTTGGTATAAAATAAAAGAATATGAACTTAATTGTATTAGAACCTGTGTTGAAGGTTTAAGATTAAATGTTGACACTGAACAATTAAAACACTTTATATGGTAGAGGGTTTGCTTTATATATTCAAAATATAAAGCAATAGTATTGGAGGAGAAATGGCAAGAACTACGCCCATGAAACTGATTGAGCTAATGATTCTCAAAGATGACATAAAACAAGTCATAGAATACTTAGGGAAGCTCGGCTTATTTCAATTTCAATCAAATATAGATGATTTTGCTACTGCCGATTTTAATAAATCACAAGATTTGTTTGATACAATGCAGGAATTACGATCATACTTAGGTATAACTGATGCAGAGGATTATGACGAAACATCGCGGTATCCAACTAGGGACGATTTTGATAGTGCCCGAAAAATTGTAGAAGGCGTTCAAGCTTTAAAAGCTCGTGAGATGGAAGCCGTTGAAAATAAAAAGAAAGTTGTAGATGCATATAATGAGGCGAATTCATTTTCAAATTTAAAAGTTCCATATGCAGAACTTGAACATCTATCATTTTTATCACTAAGAATTGGAAAAATAGATCCCAATGTTGTAGATGAATTAATATTCAACTTATCAAACAGAGCCGTTATTATTCCGCTTGGTGCAGATAAAACTCGAATTGTTGCAGCATCATCAAAAAAGGGAAGATTTGCACTTGATTCGGAATTACGCCGGTATGGGTTTGTTTCACTTGAAATTCCCGAGAATTTTAAAGGTATTCCTGATGATGTTCTTGCTGAGCTTAAAGCACAAACAATTGAAGAAGAAAAAAAATTAAAAGTAATAACGCTCGAGCGAAAAAGTTATGCAAATACACATAGTTCAGAAATACTTCGCTTATTACGCTGTTTATCAATTGGTTCTCAAGTAAAAGCACTTGAAATGAGCTTAGAATCAACGCAATTAGTGTACCGGATAACAGGTTGGATTCCTGCAAAAAACTGTGTAGATGTTATGAAAGATCTTGATAATTTAACAGAAGGTAGAATTGCATTACGTCAATATGACCCAAGTGAAGTACCATCAGTTAAAGAAGGAAGAGAAACAGTTCCGGTAAAACTTACTCATGGAAAACTTGTAAGTAATTTTCAAAATCTTATTTTTGGTTATGGTTCTCCACTTTATGGAACTATCGATCCTACTCCTTTTGTCGCCTTCTTTTTTATCTTGCTTTTTGGTATTATGTTTGGCGACGCAGGTCAAGGGCTTGTGTTTGTTCTTATTGGTATATTAATGATGAAAGGAGTAATTAAAAAATTCCCTGTTTCCCCAGACTATGGTCCAATTTTTGTCGCAATAGGTTGTAGTAGTACTGTTATGGGGCTTTTAACCGGAGAGTTTTTTGCAAATCCTAACATTTTGGCACCTTTTAGTAGGTTTGTAACGGGGTTATACGGAGAACCACATAATCACATTCTAACTCTTATGCCATCTGCAGAAAGTATAAGCACATTGTTTACCTTCTTTTTATTCACTATAACTGTGGGCTTTCTTATTAATTCAACTGGTTTAATTATTAACATAATAAATCAGGTCTCACTTGGAAAAATAGGAAAAGCACTTTTTGGAAAAACAGGGCTTTCAGGTGCTATATTCTTTTGGTATGTCATTTTTATGGTAATTAGAATTTTTGCTTTTGATTCTTCAATGCAAGTATATGATTGGATTGTAATAGGTATTTCACTTTTTGGTGTTTTTGCATCTCACCCATTACAAGCTGCTATTGAAAAACATCATCCAATGTTTCCCGATGGGTTTGGTTCTGCTGTAATTGAAGGTTTTGTTGAAATTATTGAGGTTGTGTCTAGTTATCTTTCAAATACTGTTAGCTTTTTAAGAGTTGGAGCTTTTGCTCTTGCTCACGCAGTTTTGGGTTTTATTATTCACACAATGATGGAAGTTGTAGGACACTCAGGAGGTATAGCTGCTGAGATTGCAGTTCAAATTATTGGGAATCTCGTAGTAATTGTGCTTGAAGGAATGATTGTTTCAATTCAGGTTATTCGATTGCAATATTACGAATTCTTTTCAAAATTTTTCACAGAAACGGGAAAGGAATTTACTCCATTTCGGTTTAAGTATAAATAAAAATATAATTAGGAGTTTTTTATGAAAAAAGTAGGTATCGTTGTATTTCTTCTTTTGGTAACTACCGCTGTATTTGCACAAGGTGCAGCAAACGAAGCAGATAATACTGCTGCTATTAAAGCTATTGCAGCTGCTGTTGCGGTTAGTGCTGCCTGTATTGGTGGTGGTTTAGCCGTAGGTAAAATTGGTGCTGCCGCTATGGGTGCTATGAGTGAAAACGAAAACTTATCTGGTAAGGCTCTTCCTTTTGTTGGTTTAGCAGAAGGTGTATGTTTGTGGGGATTTCTTGTAGCGCTTCTAATTCTCGTACTATAATACTAGGGTACTATTGAAGTGAAGTATTATATTATTGGGGATCATGAGTTGGTGCTTGCCTTTTCCTTGGTTGGCATAGACGGGATAACCGTTGTAAATAGAAATGAAGCGCTTGACTCATTTAATAGAGTTACCGGACGAGGAAACGAAAAAACAGGTTCATTACCTGTTGATGAAAGACCAAAGGTATTAATACTCACTGAAAATATTGCAGACATGCTTGAAGATGAGCTTTTGCAATGGCAAATGAAAGGTGATTATCCTCTTATTGTTGAAGTACCAGGAATTCACGGGCACATTCAAGGGCGTAAATCACTTACAGAATCTATTCGTGAAGCCATCGGTATACACGTGTAAACTAGAGATAATAGTACGGCTACTTCTGTGTAATTGTACTAATATCCTTAGCGAATACATTATTTGCTTTTATCTAGGCATGTCAAGTGCGACATGTAGCTAGTACAATGGTTTGTTAAGGTTACTAAGAAAAGTTTATTCTTAGTAATTCTTGAATGAACTGTTTTGTTTAAAGATTATATCTTTATATTGCAGAGATAGTTTTTAAGCTTGACAGACTATCGAATAAGTAACAAACTTTTTCTATAAGCTATGTTTATTTGGAGAAAAAAATGGAAGAACTTCGCTCTACGGCAATTATTGACTCAGAGATTCTAGAAGATTCGCGAAAAAAAGCAGAAAGAATTTTAGCAAACTCCCAAACAGAGAGTAAAGCTATTCTTGATGCCGTTGCGGGTAAAGTAGAGACAATTACAAAAGAAAAAAGTGCATTTTATGCTGAAAAGGTTGAAGCTCATAAACGTGATTTGCTTGCATCTTTGCCTCTTGAGAAAAAACGGTATCTTGTTGAGTATGAAGAAAGAGAAATACGGCAGGCAATAGTGGATTATCTAAGCAATGTATCTAACGATAAAAAGCTTTTGTTAATAAAACAGCTTGTAAAACGATATACAAATTATTTGGAAGGAAATAAGGTTAGAGTCCAGGTTGCTGGCTTTAATACGGCGGATATTCTTACACTTTTAAAATCCGAATTGAACGCAAATTCTGTCTTAGAATGCGTTGAAATGAACTCTGTTTTAAGAAATGCTATGAAAACTGAATATGGTGATGCAGAAGGCATGATTATTGAGACTGAAGATAGATCAAGACTATGTAGAGTTTTTATTGGAGAGTTGATTGGCGAAGTGATTGATAAAAACAATTATGAATTGGCAACAACGCTTTTTTGTGGGAGATTACCTGAATGATTGAAGGAAAAATAAAACGAATTTCAGGCCCTATTGTATATGCAGAAGGACTTGATGCCTGCGGTCTTTATGACGTAGTAGAAGTAGGCGAAGCAAAACTTATTGGTGAAATTATCCGTCTAAAGGCAGGAACTGCCACAATTCAAATTTATGAAGATAATACTGGAATGTGTATTGGAGAGAAAGTTGTTTCAAGCCAACGACCTCTTTCTGTGCGCTTAGGTCCAGGTATGATAGGAACCATTTATGATGGTATTCAAAGACCCCTTAAAGCCATGTATGATGATATTGGAGCTTTTTTACTTCCAGGGCTAAGAGCTGAACCTCTCGACACCGAAAAAAAATGGACATTTAATCCAACTCTTGAAGAAGGAAGTGCAATAGCCCCAGGTGTAATTTTTGGCAATGTCCAAGAAACATCTTCAATTAACCATAGAATAATGGTTCCGCCGCTTACAAAGGGTAGAGTTTTAGCAAAAATTGCTCCAAAGGGTGATTATACTATTAGTGATGTAATTGGCGAAACTGAACTTGGAGAAGAGCTCTTCTTAGCTCAGTACTGGCCAGTAAGAAAGCCTCGCCCATATGCAAATAAATTAACGGTTACTGAGCCACTTGTAACAGGTCAACGTGTTATCGACGTATTCTTTCCGTTGTCAAAAGGTGGAACTGCCGCAATCCCAGGTGGGTTTGGTACTGGTAAAACGATGACACAACACGCAGTTGCAAAATGGTGCGATGCCGATGTTATTGTTTACATAGGTTGTGGTGAGCGTGGTAATGAAATGACAGACGTTCTTACCGAATTTCCATCGCTTATTGACCCAAGAACTGGGCGTTCATTGATGGAAAGAACAATTCTTATTGCAAATACATCAAATATGCCCGTTGCAGCCCGTGAAGTTTCACTTTATTCTGGAATAACTTTGGCTGAATATTGCCGCGATATGGGAATGCACGTTGCAATTATGGCAGACTCAACCAGTCGATGGGCTGAAGCTCTTCGTGAACTTTCTGGTCGTATGGAAGAAATGCCAGCAGAAGAAGGATTCCCCGCATACTTACCAACACGCTTGGCAGAGTTTTATGAAAGAGCTGGTCGCATAACTTCTCTTTGTGGGAAAGAAGGTTCTGTTTCCATTATTGGTGCGGTTTCGCCTCCAGGTGGGGATTTTTCAGAGCCGGTTACACAGCATACAAAGCGTTTTATTCGTTGTTTCTGGGCACTTGATAAAGAACTTGCAAACTCAAGACACTATCCTGCAATTGGTTGGATAGAATCATATTCAGAATATGCACAAGAGGTACGAGAATGGTGGGATAAGTTTGATCCCCGCTGGGCAACTATTCGTTTGGAAGCTTTAGACTTACTAAAACGTGAAGAGCGATTACAACAAATTGTACGTCTTATTGGCCCCGATGCACTTCCCGATAATGATAGGCTTGTGCTTATATTGGCAGAAATGCTTAAAAATGGATTTTTACAACAAAGTGCCTTTGATGCAATTG
>CAZUPJ010000099.1:0-6216 GCA_964622185.1 uncultured Treponemataceae bacterium | reverse complement strand
CGAGCAATTGGTTTTGCGTATACTTCAATATCTCCAAATGCTTCGTTTGTAATTGCACCTTTTGCTAAAAGAGCATCGTCATAGAATGCAATTCTACCTTCTTTATAAAGTGTTCTTGCGTCTCCACGTCCCATTGCTTCTTGAATATACCCTGCATCGTACATTGATTTAAACCATTCTAATGCTGCAAGGGTGTTTGCATTTGTCATGTTAGGTGTTCCGTTTGCAAATACA
Organism: uncultured Treponemataceae bacterium; assembly: GCA_964622185.1. Lineage (GTDB taxonomy): Bacteria > Spirochaetota > Spirochaetia > Treponematales > Treponemataceae > CAYJFX01. The sequence goes on along the minus strand of CAZUPJ010000099.1, from coordinate 5,982 downwards.
CTTCCGCCAAATGTCCAAACCCATGCCATAAAGTCAGGAGCTACTGTTCCTGCATCTTTTGTCATTGCTGCATAAGGAATAATGTCGTTACCTTTATCCGCATCAGTATTTTTAGGGTGATTGTTAAGAACCATTTCACAGGCTTTTTCAAAGTCTGCAATTGTAACGATGTCAAAATCTACGCCAGATTCAGCTAAGATTTTAGGGTTAGAAATCATACCTACAGGGGCAATTGTCCAAGGTACGGCATATTGTGTTCCCTCAAATTGACCTACAGATACTGAACCTGCAGGAAATTGATTAAAGAATGAAGCTCCCATAAGTTCATCTAGGTTTGCAAGTACGCCTGCTTCTGCTAATACAGGAAGCATACGAATGTCTAATTGAACTACATCATATTGTTCTGAACCTTGTGCTCGTAAAAGAGCTTGCGTTGTTGTGTCGCCCCATGGCCAGTTTATTTGTGTTACTTGACCTGCTTCACCAGCATCTTCGTTCCAAGTTGAAATCATCATTTCGAATGCAGCTTTTGAGCCTTCTTCCGCACCTGACCAGTTTGACCATACGAGACCATTTGCTTCAGCTTCTTTGCTACCGCCTGCAAATACCATTGCCATTGAAACCATTGCAATTGCTGCGATTGTTACAATTTTTTTCATCTTCTTCTCCTTTGAGAACGATCTTATTTATAATACGCTCTCTTTTTAAATTTACCAAATTTTTATTTCAAAAACCTCTGCATGTTTTTCGCCGTAGGTTTCTTTGAAATCAATAATAATTTTTTCGGCTTGTACCGAATCAAAATCTACTTTTACTACGCGTTGGTAGTTGTTGTCAACACTTGCTAAAAGCTGTTTTGCTCCATTTATAATTGCATACACATCGAATTTTTTAACAAGTTGTGGGCATATGCCATTTCTAAATTCTATTAGGTGGTGAGGCGATACAATTTCTACCCTTGAACTTAATAAATCTGTCGAAAGGTTTGGATTAAACGTACACTCAACGCTACTTACCCTTTTTTGTTTGCCAAAAGCGAACTCAACGGTTGCAGGAAGGGTTTGGGATGCCCACATGTTGCTCTGTTTATAGGGGCGATTGTACCCGTTTACAATATTTTTAACACCGTACTCTTTTTCAAATGTTGCAACTTTTAAAAGAGGGTAGAGCATTTTTACATCACCTTTTTGTCCCAATACAACACCTGTAATGCCATTTTTTGCCGTTTTGATTGAAATATTTTCATATTTTTCAAATACAATGGTTATATACCCCTGTGCATCTTCTTTTACTAGGGTGTTTAATGCAATTTCATTGTTGCCTTTTTTTACTGCAATGCTTTGCTCCTTTACACAGTTGTTAAAAATAATTCTGTGAGGTACATCTGTTTTGTAAACTGTAACCGCTATATTAGTATCATTTTCAGATTCCAGTGTAAGGACTGCACTTTGTGCCATTTCGGCACTCATTGCTATATACGTGTCTTTTGAAAGTTGTAATGGTTCTCCTTCGTTGTCAAAAGACAGAAGAAGTGTATTTGATGCGGTAATGCGTGCTTCTTTTGCAAGATTTTCGCTTTCATCTTTTGCCTTTGAAAGCAAAAACATGTCATTGTTTCGCAATATTTTTTGTGTGGTTTCTATTGTTTCACTTGTAATATCATTGTTTGTTCTATTTGTAGTTGTTAAAACACTTGCTAAGGTTCCTGATGCTTGTCCAGAAAGTGCACAAGTGTTCATTACCCTTGAGCTTGCAAATGCAAAGTGACTTGTTCCTATATTGCGCCCTGCAAACAAAAGATTTTTCACCTTTTTATTATACAGGCAGGATAGTGGCATCTCATATAGATTTACAGGAACTTGCTCACAAAAGGCTTTTTTACTGTAAATGCCTTCGGATGGATGAAAATCCATATACCAACCGCCATAAAATCCTACATCGTCGTATTGTTTTCCACCCAGAATATCGTTTGCATTTACCACATATTCTGTAATGAATCTTCTTGATTCTCTTTTCCCAGGGAGGCTTCCAACCCATTCCAAAACGATATTATCGGCATCAAATTTTCCACTATTTTTTATGTAGTTAAAAATACCCATGGTGAGTTTTTTATTTTCCATTGTTATTTCTTGGTAATCGTTAATGGTGTTTTTTTGCCCACCAAATTCAGCCCACCATAAATCACAACCATTTGTTGTTTCGCTTACTACACGCCCGCCGTTGTTTAATAAGTTTTCAATGTATTCTAAGGGGTATGCATATTTTGGAGCAATAAATGGAACTTTTTTTATGTCTTTTTTTGTAAAAAATAATAGGGTATTTCCTTGTGTTTCTTGTACAAAGCTTTCGCCAGCGTTTTCCTCGCCGTACATGTGTTTATCTTCTTTCCCCATTGTATAGGGAACGCTACTTTGAAAGCCTAAAAATCCGTCACCTGTAGCGTCAATAAATATTTTTCCGAAAAATGTAAAAGTATTTTCTGAGGTAATTTCGCGTGCAATAATTGCTTTTATAGAATCGTTTTCTGTTTTTGTTTCCAAAATAAGACAGTTTAAATAAAGTGTAATATTTTTTTCAGCTAGCACGGTGTCTAATAGTACTTCATCCCACAGTACGGGGTTTCCATTTGGGTTTAAATATTCGTTGTAAAGCTTTAATTCTCCGAGTATGCCCATTTCTTCGCCGAAAAGGTTCCCAGCACCTGCAGCCCCTCTTGTCCATACGCGAATCTCACTTGAAGAGTTTCCGCCAAGTGTTGGACGGTTTGTTATGAGAGCTACTGTTGAGCCATTTCTTGCTGCTGCGATTGCTGCACAAATACCTGAAAGTCCCGCGCCTGCAACAACTATATCTGTCGTCTTATTTTTCATATGTTACCTTGCATAATGATTACTTAGTATACGGTTGATTAGCTTTCTGTACAATGAAAAATTTTGCACTTGTATTGGAATATTTTGCTCTTTTTAAAAATTTATGTATCAATTATTTTACAACTATGCTATACTTTTTTTAAGATAGAGCAATAAAAGGGCAAAAAATGCAATATGAAAAAATAGTACAGTATTTTAAATATCTTGAATCCACCTATAGTATATACATTTGTGTAAAAGACTTTTCAGGCTTTATACCGGTAAATAAAGAATTACATGCTGCCTTTGCACCGTTTATGGCACATAATCACAGTTTTTGTACGTATATAAAAAAGAATACTTCATGCTATTTGCAGTGCTTGTCAATGATTCCAAAAATGATGAAAAAGTGTTTGGATACAAAAGAACCTTTTTATGGAACGTGCCATGCAGGTATTTCTGAATACGTTCTTCCCATAATTAAAGGTGAAAATATATTGGGGGCGTTTACTATTGGCTGCTATGTAAACTTTGATACCGACTTTAAAAAAAGGATATTCGACTTAAAATCAAAATTTTCCGACTTAGATATTAGTTCGATGATGCAACTTGTTCAAGAACTGCCTAGCCCAAAGAACTGCGATATTGATTCTGTCTTGTTAACACTTGAGTTAATTGCAGATTTTTTAGCAATTTCTAGTTCTGGCGATATTGTTACTGATACGGCGGCTATTGGAAAAAATTTTAAATTAAAAAAAACAGATATACTTTTTGAAACTATTATTCAATATATAAAAGATCATATATCGGAGCAAATAAAACTTGAGGATGTTGCAAATTTTTGTAATTATTCTACCTCCTATATTTCAAGAAATTTTAATAAAGTAGTAGGAATGAGCTTTAATACTTACGTGAATAAAATGAGGATAGAAATTTCAAAGAACTATCTTTCTACAACGGATAAAACAATTGTAGAAATAGCAGAACTTACAGGTTTTGATGATTCGTCATATTATTGCAAGGTGTTTCAGCAAATGCTATCTATGACACCAACTGAATTTAGAAAAAAATTCCCTCGGGATTCGCTATAAGAAGAGGTCATAATGAAAAGGTATGAAAGTATATTAAAAGTTATTACATTTATAAAAACTACTTATATGTTTGATATTACTATAAAAGATTTTTGTGGTTTTGTTCCAGCAAATAGTCAATTGGATTCAATTTTGCGTCCATATTTAGCTCACTCCAGCCCGTATTGCTTGTTGGTAAAAAATACCCAAAAAGGGTACATGAAGTGCTTGCGTCAAAAAAAGGCATTGTATAAAAAGTGTAAAGAACTACGTCAATCGTTCATTGGGTATTGTCATGCGGGGGTAGGGGAATTGGTTGTACCAATACTATGCGATTCTCAAGTGATTGGTTCTGTAAATATTGCAAATTTATCGCACAATACAAAAAGGGCTGAAACCTTGTTTAAGAGAACTTTTAGCTGCTTTGATTCAGATGCACAACAACAAGCCAGAATGATTTATGCTGATTTTATGAAACCTTCTCCAGCCGATATTTCATCAATTCTTGTGTTTCTTGAGTTGCTTGCAGAGTGTTTGGGGGAAATTGCAAAAAATCATATTGGGTTATCTGAAGTAACGGTACTTTCAGGATCAAGTTCAGATATAATGATACATAAAATTGATACATATCTGCAAGAAAACTATGCACATAAAATAACTGTTCCAGAAATGGCGTTACAGCTTTCATTTTCCACAAAGGCTATTTCAGCAACTATACAAAAAATACATGGTTTAAGTTTTAATAATTATCTAAACCGAATACGTATTGAAAAGAGTGAAAATCTTTTGTTAAAATCAAATCTTTCTATTGATGAGGTAGCTCAATCAGTTGGTTTTTTCGATGTTCCCTATTTTAAGAAGGTTTTCATTTCTATTCTAAACATAAGCCCAGAAGACTTTGTGCGATATTACAAAAATGAAAAATATGAAGTTTCTGTTGAAAACGCTATTTCTTAACGTAACGATCCAAATTCTATTGCCGTTTCAATAAAGGTTATGTAATTATCTATTGCTTTTTCACTGATAGTATCGTCGTATGGGCCTGCAGTGGGAGAAATTATAAATCGACCACTTTTTCCCTCTAAACATGCTTTTTTGGTAAGCTCTCTAACCCTTTCAGGCGTTCCATTTGCAATGTCATCGTATTGAATGTTTCCAATTAGTATCATATCACCCAAAACTTCGCGAGCTTCTGTAATGGTACAGTCCCCAGTAGGTGGTGCTTCGATAGTATGTAGGCCATCACAACCAATGTGATTCATGCCTTGCAATATGCGTTTTAGTTGCCCGTGGTAATGCACTATGGAGTATTTACCATGACTGCGAATTAAATCTACAATGCTTTTTACATACTTTGCAGAAAGTTCATCAAACATTGCAGGGGAAACAAGCGGAGGTCCTGCAAATTCTGCCCCAACTATAAAAAACACTTCTCCAACATTATGTTCAAGAAAATAGGTATAATACTCTATAACCCTTTTATTCATTTCATCTAAAAACTCAAACAAAATTTCAGGGTCGGTTAAAGTCATCATAGAAAAATCTTCTGCACTCATTAAGTGGTACAATGGTTTTAAAGGGTCTCCAATATCCATCATCATAAGCCCATTGTCGCCAAGTTCTTTTTTTTCGTTTTCATATTGAGAAAAATCGGGCATAGGGAATTTGTATGGTACTTTTAGAATATCCAAAAGTTGTTCTGCATCGTCGACAAAGTATTTTACTCTTGTTTGCCCGCTTGTAGAATCTATTATTTTTTCAAATACAACATCTTTATATTGTGCTTTTGTAATAATTTTCGAGCCTTTGCCCTTTGTAATTTCTTCAGTTGTTACGGTAAAGCTATCGTTGTAGCAAAACCCTTCGTTATAATTTCGCCTATCAAATGTGTCACAATATTTTTCTATGTATGGAATAAGTTTTGCGTAGCTTGGGTTTTTATATATTTTTGAATAATAATCAACGTCATGAAAGGGAGCTAAAAGCCAAATTGGTAGGCGGTCAATTTCTTTTCCTTGAAAAAGGTTTAGTAATCGTTCTCTTGATGTCATGTGTTTTCCTTT
>CAZUPJ010000098.1:0-6217 GCA_964622185.1 uncultured Treponemataceae bacterium | reverse complement strand
ACTCATACATCTTCCGCCTTTATGAGAACTTTACTTATGCGAATCCCATCAAGGGTTTTTACGGTAAAGGAAAAACCTTCTTTTGTAATGAGGTCTCCCTCTTGGGGAATTCTATCTATAACTTCCATAATTAACCCAGCAATTGTTTCGTGAAATTCAGATTCCAAAGTAATACCAAATTGCTCGGATATTTCAGAAAGCCTAGTTTTCCCACTCACCATGAGTTCTGAGTCAGTCATGATGACATGAATATTTTCAACAGGTGCTTCGTATTCATCATTTACAACGCCAAAAATTTCTCTTGCTATATCTTCCTTTGTGAGAATACCGGCAACCCCTGAGTACTCATCTAGCACAATTGCAATGCTTTGTGTTTTTGATTTAAAGAGTTGTTGTATTGATGTCATATTTTTTGTTTCGCTAATATATAAAGGCTCTCTCATCGTTTTCTTTATAGTAAAAGAGTCTTTGTCACTTATATAGGCAAGTACATCCTTTATATAGAGAACCCCTTTAATATCATCTATGTTTTTTCCTTGTACGGGGAAACGAGATAATTTTGAAGACTTTGCGAGTTTTAATACGTCTTCGTATGTTGCAGTTTCTTCAATAAAGGTAATGTCAGTTCTGGGAGTCATTATATCACGTGCTGCAAGATCTGTAAACATAAAAACTCGATGCATCATATGTCGCTCACTTTCTTCTAGCAAGCCTTCTTCTTCGCCAACTTCTATTAGCGTTTTTATTTCTTCTTCAGTAAAAGAAACTTGTTTGTCACCTGTTTTAATTCCTAACACTTTAATAATGCCAACTGATATGGCAGAGAAGAAGAGGATAAAAGGTTGAAAAATAATTGCAAAAAAGTTTAAAAAACGAGAAAGAGCAAATGCAATAGATTCGGGGTGTTGGGTGCCTAATGTTTTTGGAGTAATTTCTCCAAAAATTAATAAAAGAATTGTAGTAGCAAACGTTGCATACCCAACTCCTGCAGGACCAAAAAAATCCAACGCGATAGAAGTCAGAATTGCAGAAAGGGCTATGTTTACAATATTGTTTCCAACCAGAACGGTATTTAATAACTTCGATTTATTGTCTAAAAGTTTTCCTGCACGAACAGCGCCTTTGTGTTTTTGATTTCTCAAAAAGCGAACTCGAAGCTTATTTACCGAAAAAAAAGCACTTTCAGATGCTGAAAATAGCATAGAAAGAATTATGAGTACGATGGCAATGGTAAGTAATAGAGTTGTATTTGAGCTCATGCTACTCCAAAAAAAGTTTTTAGTAGTATAGGATGTTTTATAATTTCTTTCAACCGTTGTAAGAGGAAAAAAATTGAATTATACGAAATTTTCGTAAAACTCAAAAATTTGAGTAATCCAGGGAAGGTAAAAACTGTTCTTTCCAATAAACACTTCATGATTTGCCGCTTTTATTACATGAAGTGTTACATTTGCAGCTTTTTTTGCAAAATCGTTTTGGCCTCCGGGCATAACGGTTGCATCTTTTTCTGCTTGCAAAAGAATAGTCTGCGTTTTTATCTTTTGAACAAGTTTCTTTTGTCTCAAGTACTTCATTGCTTTTAAACATTCATAGAGCCACATCATTGTGCCACCCCACGTGTGGAGGCGTTCATCGGGAAAGCGCTTTTGATAAAAAAAAGAATGGCGTTCAATGCTTGTTGCACTGTGCTTTTTTTCGTCAAGTACGAGGTCGAAGGGAAAAGCTCTATGGGCAGGATTAAAAGCTGTTGGACCTTTAATAACAGAAAGAATCTTAACAACCAAAATCCCTATGGTCTGAGGAAGTCCCATAAGATACACTTGCAACATAGGAGAATTTAGCACGGCTGCCGTAAAATCATCTGTGTATTTTGTTAAGTATACGCCACCTATAGCACCACCCATTGAATGAGCAAATAAAAAGACTGGTTTTGCTTTGGCTAAGGGTTTTGCAATTTTTTCTACAACGCTATGAGCATCAGTTACATACGTATTAAAATATTCAATGTGCACCTTTGATGGCTCACCTTGGATAATCTTTTCTCTTGGTGAAAATCCATGTCCTCTATGGTCAAATCGGCAAATGGCAAAACCCTGCTGCAGAGCATAATAAGAAAACTCATCATACTTAGCACAATACTCACAAAAACCGTGAAAAATAACTAGCACAGAATGAAAGTTTCCATCGGGAAGCAGGGTTTCTACGTGCAAAGGACCCCCTTGCACCGATTCCACGTTGTGAACAGTTTTCCGTTTTTCAATAAATGGAATTACTTTTTGATTCATTTGTGCGGAAAAATCATTTTCTTGTAATAACGTAATGTCTTCCATGTTTTTTTACCAGCCGCCCGAGGCTCCACCGCCTCCAAAGCCACCGCCTCCACCAGAGAAGCCACCGAACCCTCCGCCAAAGCCGCCACCTCCAAAACCTCCGCCCCGATAGCGGCTAGAATTCCCTAAAAGAGATAAAATGCCCATTGTTACCACAGCATCACTTACTCTTCCAGATCTTCTATAACCCCTTCGGCTTCCTTTCATCATGAGAATCATAAAGACAAAGAAAAATAAGAGTGTAAAAATTGACATGCCCGTACTTGGTTCTTCTTGTGAAGTTGCTGATACTTGCGTATTTAGCGTTTCATCAACATAAGGAGCAACATCACCAACAGAAGTTTGAGCCATTACTTGAATGCCTGCTATAATACCTGTTCCATAATGCCCTTGTTGAAAATATGGCGTAATAATTTGTCTAATTATTTGACTGCTTAATGCATCTGTTAAAACCGCTTCAAGTCCATACCCAACTTCTATACGAATTTCTCTTTCATCTAGAGCAACAAGCAAAAGAGCCCCATTATCTTTTTCGGCACTGCCTAATTGCCACTCATCCACAACTTGAATAGAATAAAGCTCTAACTGTTCTCCTTCGAGTGACGGAATGGTCAACACAGCCAATTGAATGCCGTATTGGCTGTTAAGTTGTGACAAATATTGGTTAAGTGCTTGTTCTTCTTGTGACGAAATAATGCCGGCTGTATCGGTTACAGGATTTGTTAAAGGAGGAACTTCGAGTGCAAAAACGGGTACAATCAATAAAAGAAATATGATAAGAGCAAAAAACTTTTTCATTATTCGCCTCCTTCTAAAATATCTACAGTATCTCGAAGTTCGTTTGGATTTTCTTTTAACGGCGGAAAGTTTATTTGCAAAAGGCTTGAACATTCTGAAACAGCATCAAGCAGAGCTTGTTTCGTTGCTATTCCGCTTTTTGGTGAAAATCCTTTTGCAAGTTTTGATGCTATGTCATTCCATTTAGACTGATCAACTTTTTCACAAATTCCCCTGTCAGCAATAATTCTCACTTGTTTTTCTAAAAGCGAAACAAAAATTAAAATACCTGAGTTTTCTTTGGTGTCATACACGCCACTTTCTATAAAATGCCTCATTGCTCTTCTGTAAACGGCCATATCTTGATAGCCTTTTGGAATAATAATTCTATCAACAAACGGTATGTTTGCACATAAAAAAGCGAGGGAAAGTGTTAAAAAAGAAAGCCCCGGAATGAAGCCAACCTTTAGCCATGCAGGAATTTCTCCCCAAAATAAGGTTTCGCCCCATTGCAACAAAAAAGGTGAAAAAATCAATAATAATATTGTTACAATTGCAGATTTAATAACGGCAAACAACAATTCCCAAAAAGAATAGTTGTGGCTTGCTTCTGTAATTGCAATGGCAATTTCACCGTTGGTATTTTTTTCTGCATTTGCAACGGCTTGCGAAATAGTTTCTAAATCATCTTCGGATAAACAAATCTTCTTAAGAGTTTTTGAGCGAAAGTCTTTTGCCATTTCTTCTCTCCAATGTTTTTAGTTAAAATGAAACTTCAGGAGCAGATTCTGCACCTACTTCAGCTTCAAAATATTGTTTCGCAGTAAATCCGCCCATATTTGCAATAAACATTTGAGGGAATGTTCTAATATACGTATTGTAAGCTTGAACGGTTTCATTGAAGCGCATTCTTTCGACTGAAATACGATTTTCTGTTCCTTCAAGTTGACTTTGTAAATTTAAGAACTGTTGGTCGGCTTTAAGGGTTGGATAGTTTTCTGTTGTAACTAAAAGGCGTTGTAGGGCACCACTAAGCCCTGCTTGAGCTTCCTGAAAACGTTCAAAGGCTGCTGGATCTGATAAAAGGTCATCCGACATTTGCATAACACCACCTGCAGAAGCTCTTGCTTCTGCAACTTCAGTAAACACGTCGCTTTCATGTTCTGCATAGCCTTTAACCGTTTCAACGAGGTTTGGAATGAGATCAAGCCTTCGTTGATATTGGTTTTCAACCTGAGCCCAAGAGCCGTTGATTCCTTCTTCCATTGTAACTAAAGTGTTGTATGTTCCAGTAAAAAAATTACATGCACTCATTCCAAGTAGCACAATAACACCAAGTATCACTAAAATAATAATTGAACTTTTTTTCATAATATCTCCAAAATAAATTTCTTATACTATAATGATACTAAATAATAAGAGAATTGGCAATGTGTTATTTCGTATAATTTATTCTTGCGTTATGAGCAATCTCGTAGTACAATGATTATAGGAGGACTCTATGACCTTAGAACATGAAGATGTGGACAGTTTGCTTGATATGGCAAAACATGAAACAAAGCTAATAAAACCAGGTGAAAAATTTATATTGCGAGACCTTTTTAAAAAATATCAGTGGGAGCGAATTCAAGAAACGAATCGCAAGGAGCTTGGAAAAAAATATTGGAATTATGTTCACCATGAAGCAGAGCACATTGAAGCAATTGATAAAGCCGAAGATGAGCATCCAACATTCAAAGGAAAATAAATATCTTTCATAATTGAAAAAAAATCCTATTTTCTCTATAATACAATCATTATAAATTTTACATTATAAATTGTACATTGATTAAGGGGTTTAGACATGAGAGCGATGATTAGTGTTTCGGACAAGACTGGGATTGTAGATTTTGCGAGCCGTCTTGAAAAGTTGGGTGTGGAGATTATTTCTACAGGGGGGAGCGCGAAAAAGCTTTCAGACTCTGGTGTTAAGGTAATTGAAGTAGACGAAATTACCAAATTTCCTGAATGTTTAGACGGGAGGGTAAAGACCTTGCACCCGAACATTTTTGCAGGGATTCTTGCCATGAGAGACAATGCCTCACACATGGACACACTCAAACAATTTGACATTGGCACCATTGATATCATCGTTGTAAACCTCTACCCATTTAAAGAAACCATATCAAAGCCTGGCGTTTCATTTGAAGAATGCATCGAAAACATAGACATTGGTGGGCCATCGATGTTACGTGCAGCTGCAAAAAACTACAAAGACGTTGCCGTTATTACCGACGCTGGCGACTATGAACTTGTTTTAAAAGAGCTTGAAGAAACAGGAAGCGTTTCACTGGAAACAAAATACATGCTTGCACTCAAGGTGTTTTCAGAAACAGCCGCCTATGATGCCCTCATTTCAAAGTATCTTCGAGAACGAATTGGTGAGAAGTTTACCGATAAGATTACTCTTACATTTGAAAAACAACAGGGAATGCGCTACGGCGAAAACCCACACCAAGATGCCTGTTTTTACAAAGAAACAATGGGCTATGAAGCTGGAATTACATCTGGCGAGCAACTTTGGGGAAAAGAGCTTTCATACAACAACATAAACGACGCAAACGGAGCGATTAACCTTTTAAAAGAATTTGGCAAAACTCCTTGTGTTGTAGCCGTAAAACACTCTTCACCTTGCGGTGTTGGTGTTGATATTGACATTTTTAATGCTTACAAAAAAGCTTATGACTGCGACAGTGTTTCTATCTTTGGTGGAATTATTGCAACCAATATGCAAGTAGACAAAAAAACTGCTGAAAAAATGGTGGAGATTTTTCTTGAAGTGATAATTGCACCTGACTACACAGAGGAAGCTTTGGAAGTATTTAAGGCCAAGAAAAATCTACGGCTTATAAAATTGGCAAATATAACTGATAAACTAAAGCCGGAGCTAAACCTTAAAAAAGTTTCGGGCGGGCTTTTGGTACAAGACCTTGATACAATGGACGTTACAGAAGAATTTGAAGTTGTAACTGAAAGAATCCCTACAAAAACCGAAAAAGACGACATGCTTTTTGCAATGAAGGTATGTAAGCATACAACATCGAACGCAATTGTTTTTGCAAAAGACGGCG
>CAZUPJ010000097.1:0-6221 GCA_964622185.1 uncultured Treponemataceae bacterium | reverse complement strand
TGAAAATTGTAATTCTTGATGGTTATACTGAAAACCCAGGCGACTTAAGCTGGGATGGTTTTGAAAAAATAGGCGAAGTGAAGGTGTACGACAGAACACCTTTAAGCGACAATGCAGAAATTATTAAAAGAATTGAGGACGCTGAAGTTGTATACACAAACAAAACTCCACTTCCAAAAGAAGTTTTTGAAGCTTGCCCAAGCATTAAATTTGTTGGAGTACTCGCAACAGGGTATAATGTTGTTGACGTTGAAGCTGCAAAAGCAAAAGGAATTCCTGTATCTAATATTCCAACCTACGGAACAGCAGCCGTAGCACAATTTGCAATGGCACTTTTATTAGAAATCTGTCACCACGTTGGACACCACAGCCAAACAGTATTTGAAGGAAAATGGCAAAACTGTCCAGACTGGTGTTACTGGGACTACCCTTTAATGGAACTTGCTGGAAAAACATTTGGTGTTATTGGTTTTGGCCGCATTGGACAAGACACAGCAAAAATTGCAAAAGCTATGGGAATGAATATTATTGCTTACGATGAATATCAAAGTGATTCTGGAAAAGCAATTGGTGAATATGTAACTCTTGATGAACTTCTTGCAAAATCAGACGTAATTTCATTACATTGCCCTCTTTTTCCATCAACAGAAGGAATTATTAATAAAGCAAACATTACAAAAATGAAAAATGGTGTTATTATCCTTAACACAAGCCGCGGTCCTCTTGTTGTAGAACAAGACATGGCAGATGCGCTTAACTCTGGCAAAGTTGGTTATGCAGGTTTAGACGTTGTAAGTTCAGAACCTATCAAAGCAGAAAACCCACTTCTAAAAGCTAAAAACTGTATCATTACTCCACATATAGCATGGGCACCAAAAGAAAGCCGAGGACGTCTTATGGACATCGCTGTAGCTAACTTACAAGCTTATGTTGACGGAAGCCCCGCAAACGTTGTAAACAAATAAGTATGTAGGTAATAAAAAAAACCGTTTGAACAGTGATTCAATCGGTTTTTTTATGTATATTCAATGCTTAGTAATTTACACTAAAAGCAAATGAAAAGTTCATTTGAGGCAAAGATCCTGGTTCTAAACCAAGCTCTTTTCCAAATGCTGCAAAATCGAACGTAACCTTTTTTGCACGGAAACCAATACCCGCATTAAAATACATTTCATCTAAGCCAGCCCTAAATGATACAATATCAAAAAGTGTAAGTTCAGTCCCTAAAGAAAGATTCAAAATAGGATTTCTACTTGCCGGATTTCCATCTAGCAAGCCAATAATATCTCTATAGTCTATCATAAAAATAAAATCGGTAATTACATGCTCAGCCTTCCCTACTGGAATATCAATTCCAAGTCCAAGATCTAAAGATTGTTCGTCACTACCTCTACTTGTACTATCAGGATCAAAAGTTTCTATACTTTCAAATCCATATAGCTGCGACCATATAAAATTTAAGGGATCGTTCCAAACCAAACCTGCACTAAGCATATCTAAAAATTTGTAGTACAACCCTATATCAAAACTAAAACCGGAGTGGGTATATATCGGAACAATATTTGCAATATCTTCAATATCTGTAACAAGACTTAAAGGTTCTACCCCTGAAAGGCCACCTTCTACCATAAAGAATCCTTTTGCACTAATTCCTGCTGAAAAATAATGGTCTTCTTTATCAATAATGGGGGCTCCATACGATAACTGAAGCAGGTTATCAAACCCTGCAAGTGCATCAATATGACTTACTGTTGGAATTAAAGCAAAAACACGAATCTTACTAAATAAACCCCACCCAAGCGTTCCATAACCAAGCTCATGCAGTGCCCCAACAGTTAACGGCCCAATATGTTCAAAACCAAGATTTATGCCATTTTTTCCAAGCAAAGTTAATAAATCACTTTCAAGTTGTATTGATTCAGAACTACTGTTAATGGCTTCTACGGCAAGACGACCCACCGCTGCTCCAAGTTCAGGATTAGATATTGTTGTATCCATATTAAACCATGTTGCTTTTCCATCTGTTACAGGAATACCCGCTGGGTTTGCAAATATAGTAAAATAATCGGTTGTATCAGTTACGTGATAACCTCCAATCGCATTGTAGCGAGATGGAGTAATAACAGGTATGTTTGGAACATATTCTTGAGTAAAAATTACGGCACAATGTAGAAGCATCAAGCAAAAAAATATATTTTTTTTCATATAAAACTCCTAAACCTCAGCACCAAGTAAACCACTAAAAAGTCCTTCAAGCCCACCAAAAGAAGAAAGACCTTCTTCTGCGCTATAAATATACAAAACCACTATAGCATTTACTAATGCACTCACCTTCTCAGATGTATGTAAAGCTTTTAAGGAATCAGCAAGAGTTTTATCAAGGATTTGCTTTTCTTCTGCAGAAACACTGTCCTCTTTATTCTGATATGCCTCATTTCCCAATTTTATAAGTGTTTTTTCAAAAAGGCTAAAAAATGAATTTTCTGCTGTTATGTTTACGCCACCCTCTTTCGTAAGTGTCGCAGTTAAAGCAAAAATACCCAAAAGCAACGCATCGGCTTCTTCCTTAATAAAGTCTTTTACTGTTTCACTATTATTAAAATAAGACTCAATTACTTCAAGTTGAACACTTGTATCTATAAACTTAAACCCTTCTTCTAATATGCTATTCAAAAAACCTTCTGTTTGGCTAGTGTTCATGTTTGATATAATATCAGAACCAATAAAGCTAACTAAGTCGGTAGTAGAAGGCAATACTCCAGCAACTATAGCATTTACAACAGATCCCTTATCTTTAACGCCTAAACTATCTAACTCTGCGGGATCTTTTTTTGCCAAGGCAGATGCAATTCCCTTTGCATCCTCACTTGATAACACTTGCTTTGAATTTAATAAATCTACAATTTCTTGCGTGCTAGCTTTTTCGAAAGACTTAGACACATCGCGTGGTTTGCCTGCCGATGTTGTAAACATACTGCAAGAAATAAACAACATCAATACCAGAAAAAGAGTTACACACACACCTATTCTTTTCATGTACTTCCTCCGAGCTTAGCTCTTTATCTCCATACTAATATAATAAGTTATGAAACAGGCTTTGTCAATTGCAATAGTGAATATTTATAAAAAAACCCGATTGCTTAATCAAAAACATTCGGGTTTTTAGTACTCCTTACGAAGAGAAAAATTTAATATTCACATAATTCAATATTCATCATTTTGGTAAATATTTTTACTTTTTGAGAAAGATCCCCGTAGGCAACAACAAAGTGTGGTTCCCAACCATCTTGAACACTATTGTCGATAACTGCCTTTGCGTTAGTACTTGTTTTTACAACAATTGATGTTCCTATAAATTGTTTTGCAACATCAGGGGCAGAACCTGTTGTAAGAAAAATTCTTAATGCTCCGTCTGCCTTTCGTCCAATTCTTAGAACGGTTACAGAATCTGACGGTTTGCAGGAAAAATCAAGCGTTGGCCCTATTTTTCTATTGCAGTGCACATCGGCATTTGCATTTTTACTTGCAAGTGAACAAGCTCCACTACCACAATGCCAATAGGTAATAGTGTTTTCCTTTTCGTCCATTGAAACAGGATCTCCAAAAAACACTGCTTGCTGTGAAAACTCAGCAGCTAAAAGCATTGTTACAGATCCTAAAACATCTGCTTCACAAGAACAAGGAACGCCCATATTACTAATTATAGAAAGCACTGCACAAACGGGAGTACCATACGCTGTAAAAAAGTCTGGCCAACATCGAGATGAAAGGGCTGCAATATTGTTTTCTTTTACAAAACAATCATACGCTTTATAAAGTTTTGCAAAATCCAAAACATTTTTCTCGTCTATAGAGTCTAACCCACAAATAGCAGACTTTGCTTTTTCAAGATATTCATTTATTTCTGAATTATCATACGATTTTGCAATATCGATAAGCTCTCTAGCCTCAACAGAAACAAGGTTTATGCCAAATTCTGCGGCTAACCTAGAGTCAAGTTCCCTTCCAAAACCAAAACCCTGGGGAGTTTGACCAACAGCAGCAATTTTTGCACCATGCAATTTTTCTTTTAGTTTTACAGCGCTTATACAAGCTGTAAGAAAATCTTCAACATCTTTTTCTTCAGGGCTTCCAAAAATATAATTAAAATTTGAACGCCCAAAAGCATGTAAGGTATTTGCGGCAGAATAAGCACCTGTAAGGGAATTAAGCCGAAGTCTTCCTCCATCTACAACAGGTTCTTTTAGAGTCCACAATACCACAGGCACGGTTGAAAATCTTTTTAATACTTCTGTAATATATGCCGCATTTGCAAATGTAATATTTTGCACAACTATTAAGGATGGGTTTAGCTGCTCTAGAAACGACTCCAAACTGGGAATATCTAACAGCATCTTTTCTGGAAAAACACAATTATCTGTTAGCGATGATAAAAGTTTTTTTGATTTTTCAAACTCAATTTCTGCACTTTCTAAATGGAAAGTGGGAACACCGATGGGAACATACGCTACTGAAAATTTTTTCATGTTTAATTCTCCTTTTTATTCTATGATTCTATAGTATTTTTTATACACTCAATGAGCCAAGAAGAATCTTGCCCATTTTTCTTAATGAGAACTGGTGGTTTCCCAAGTGGGGCTTCTATTTCATGAAATTTACCACCTAAAAATTCTTTTCCTGTATAGGGCAAAATCCATATACCGTTAGGCACATATGCTTTTACAGACGTCGCCTTTTTTTTGTAAACTGGGGAAACTAGTATGTCCTCCCCTAATAAATACTGATATTTAATTGTTTTACAAACTAAGTCGTTTGGATAGTGAAGAAATAATGCTCTTGTCATAGGAATCCCTTTTGACACTGCTTCTGCTTCAAGTTTCTTAAAATATGGCATAAGCCCATGATGAAGGTTACCCATTTTTGCAAATGCTTTGTATCCATCATCATCGTAATAAAATTGATAATTAAGCGGGTTCGAATATGCTCCATCATGGGTTCTCATAACTGGGGTAAATGCTGCGTATTCAAGCCAACGAAGCATTACTTCCTTTTTGCGAACCAGTTTAAAAAACGGCGTCATAATTGTGGTAAAACCACCAATATCGGTATGATTAATACTCATGCCACTTACACCACTTGAAATTAACGCTACAATACTTGATGCAAGGCCATCGTATGTGTCAAAGGTTGGATTCTGATCTCCAGCCCAATATGCAGTTGCATATTTATTACTTCCTACCGATGCACTTCTGTGAAATGTTAGAATTTTCCCTCTATTATTTGTTTCATCGATTAATTCGCTATTTAACTTTGCCCATAAATATGGAATTTCACAATGAGCTTCTGATCTGTTTTTTGTGTAGGATTTTGCTCTAAATGGAAAGTATTCTCCGTAATCGGCCATCCACCCTGCTAATCCATTATCAATCATTCCTTCTTTCATTTTCTGCTTTAGCCACTTATATGCTTCGGGATTTGCAATATCGATACAGGTGTATTTGCAGGCATCCCCAAAAAACCAGTTTCTAACGTACGCTGAACCATCAAGTTCCTTAGCTAAGTATCCTTTTTGCTCTGCTTCAATAAATAATGGATTTTCTGAATCTGCAGATAAAAAAGGATTTGCATAACCCAGAAGTGCAATACCTCTTTCTTTTAGATTTTTTGCCCAGTTTTTAAAGTCGGGATATAAGTCTTCATCGGGATACCATCTCCACCATAACGGAGGCCCACCATTTTTACCACGTCTGCCTTGCCAATCTTCAATCCAAAGTGCTGTAACAGGAGTTCCATAGTCAAGGCATTTTTGCAATATTTCTTCTGCAACTTTTTTCCCGCCCCGCACACCTAAAATTACGCCATAGGCAAAATCTGGAAGAGGTTTTACTCGCCCTGTAAGGGCAGTATGTTTTTCTATTGTTTCAATTGAACTTTCTGCAAAAAATAAATATCCTGAAAGTTCATTTGTATCGGCTTGTATAATAACAGAATCTTTTTTAGATTTTTTTATATCAAAATGATATATCGTATTTTTTTCGAATGACAGAGCGTAGTTTTTGCTACTTACAAAAAGAGGCATGGGGGCATAGGTTGTAAACTCATTACCTGCCCCATTTTTTGTTTGAGTGTTGACTAAAAAAGAAAGCGGCTGTACTCCACGCCCAACGCCCTGCTCTGTTGTACAAACCATAAAAGATTTTCCACTCATGTCAAAATGGCTA
>CAZUPJ010000096.1:0-6260 GCA_964622185.1 uncultured Treponemataceae bacterium | reverse complement strand
TATGTGGTCAAACTATTGGCCAACAGAACTTAGAAGTCGAGAAGAAAGTGCATTAGCCGCATGGCTAAGCGAAAATGAAAAAGATGTCGAAGTGCAAAAAGCAATTCAGTTTTTTTTCTTTTATCAATGGCGGGCTCTTAAAAACTACGCAAATAAAAACGGGGTTTCAATTATTGGGGATATTCCAATTTTTGTTGCGTCTGATTCTGCCGATGTGTGGTCGAATCAAGAGCTCTTTCAACTTGACGAAAACAGTCAACCAACAGCGGTTGCGGGTGTTCCACCCGATTACTTTAGTGAAACAGGACAGCTGTGGGGCAACCCTTTATACGATTGGGATGCTATGAAAAACGACGGTTTTAAGTGGTGGCTTAAGCGAATACAGGCTTGTTTAAAACTTGTTGATTATGTTCGTATCGATCACTTTAGAGGTTTTGAAGCGTATTGGTCTGTTCCTGCAAAGGAAAAAACTGCAATTAATGGAAAATGGATTGATTGCCCAGGGCGTGAGCTTTTTGATGTTATTCAAAAAGAACTTGGCGATATACCTATTATTGCAGAAGATTTGGGGGTAATTACAGAAGGTGTAGAAAAACTTAGAGATGATTTTGGTCTTCCAGGAATGCGTGTGTTACAATTCGCCTTTGATATAAATGAAGCTGGGAGTGGTGGCTTTGTGAACTCATTTTTACCACACATGTACTGCCAAAAGACTATTGTATATACTGGTACGCATGATAATGACACTATGCAAGGATGGCTTGACTCAGCTAGTGATGCAGAAATTGAACTTTTACAAGAGTATTTAAGTGGTGGTTTGAGCGAGAAAAGACCAAATAAGGATCAGCTTTGTGCAAGTCTAATAAGTCTTTCATTGTTCTCCTGTGCAGACTTTGCAATTATTCCTCTCCAAGACCTTTTTGCTCTTGACTCGAGAGCTAGAATGAATACACCTTCTACAAGTGGAGGAACAAATTGGCAATGGCGGATGGAAAAACAGTATTTTTCAGAAGAAAAAGCAGCTTGGTTAAAACATATGGGTGAGCTCTCAGGGCGGAATACTCATACAAACGATCACTAATATTATTTTGAATATTCTACTTTTACCTCTTGAGCGTTTTTGAAACATATCGTATACTATAATTATGAGTAGTGGCACAAAAACTATTGCACAAAACAGAAAGGCTCGCTTTAACTATACTATTGAAGAATCAATTGAGTGTGGGGTAGAATTACAAGGCACTGAGGTGAAATCTGTAAAGGCAGGAAATATGTCTTTTCCAGATGCATTTGCAGAAATAATACAAAATGAAGTGTGGGTGAAGAATTGGCATATTACGGAGTATCCCTTCTCTTCTGTTTTTAATCATTCACCAGAAAGGCATAAAAAATTATTGCTCCATGCATCTGAAATAAAAAAACTAAAGCGAAAAGTTGATGAAAAGGGTGTTACTCTTATTCCTCTTGATTTTTATTTAAAAAATGGGCGTGTAAAAGTTTCTTTAGGACTTTGTCGCGGTAAAAAAGCATATGATAAAAGATCTGATATAAGAGAGCGAGATGTAAAGCTCGATATACAACGCGAATTTAGAAAGGGACTTCAAGGTTAAGAGTATGGTAACTACTAATCGAAAAGATTTTTTATTTCGTTTTTCGATGTTGACATTACTATTTTTCTCATTCCCTTATCATATTTTTACCCAAGAAGCATCTACCGCAAAACGCGATTTATATTTTTATGGATCTGTAATAGAATCTGGCGATACCTCAAGGGTTCAAATGTCTTCTGATCTTTTTTATTCACAGCTTCAAATTGATGACACTTTTGTTTTGCATGATAGACGTTCTGTCACTTTTACTGTAGATATTCTGGAACAAGAGCAAGAAAGTGGTAATTTATTGTTTTACCATGAAATTCGCGAAGAAGATGAAAAATGGTTTTCCAGTTTACATCTTATAGATTTGTCAACAAAAGAAGAGGTTTCTGTAAAATACGTGTATGATGATTATTATCGAGTTCTTATTGATGCAAAAGATTCATTGACTGAGCTCTTAAAAAAATACACCTCAGGGGCTGCACAAACATTTGACTTTGAGAATACTCCCAGTTCTGAATCTATTTCAATAATAAATCTGTTTGGAACTTGGCAAGGCGAAGAATATGTAGATAAAATTGTTCTTCTACGTGGAGGTAGGGGATTTGTAATTTTTGAAAACGGTGCTAGTATGAACATTAGTGTGAATATACAAGGTGCCACATTTATTGCAACACAAGAAAGCAAATCGAATGCATCCTTTTATCCCAATCTTCCAAGGGAAGTTGCACTTGTAAAAGCACTTGATGGAGTCCCCATTGAATGGGAATTAACCATTGAAAATGAGAACTCGCTTGTTGGTGTAAAGCACACCTATACTAGTGAAGAAGTAGATGGACTATCAAGTGTAATCAAAGCAGAAATACCAGTAAAATGGTATAGATAAATTTTATATAACAACTGCACCTTGGCGAACTATTGTTATGTCGCCCTTACTTATGTCTACAATTGTGGATGGCTTAGTACTCTCGCTTTCGCTTAATGCACCATCAACAATGCAAAAAACTTCATTTCCGAATTCTTTTTTCATTTGATTAACATCAAACAGTATTGCTTTCCCAGATCTGTTTGTACTTGTAGAGTAGAGTGGAACTTTGCACCGCTGTATTAGTTCTAAAAGCCATTCATCATTTGGGCAACGAAATGCGGTTGTAGAGTCACCATATATATTTTTTACAATTATTGTCAGAGGTCCTGGCATGTGTTTAGCGATTTTGTTTGGAATAATTGTATTTGAATACTTTTTAATTTCATCAGGGTGTGCAATAAGTTGAATAAACGGTTTTACCTCATCTCTACCTTTTATCGCTCGTATAATTGAGTCAGAGTGAGGTACAATTCCTGAAAAACCATATACGGTATCTGTTGGTATAATAACAACTTTATTTTCTAATAATGCCTTTGAAACAATGTTGAGAGTGTTAGGATTGGACTTTAATAGTATCATAGTTAAAACTTTTTTTTAGTTGAATAAGAGAAATAATTAGGTTTGTACATACAAAAACAAATATCCCTATACATTTTGCAAGCCAATCTGGTATAAAAATAATTTCAGGTCTGAGAACTTTAGATCCCGCATTATAAGCGAATACAGGAGTATCTGCAAATCCGCTAATTTTTAACAGCTTTTCGCCTTCACTCACAAATCCCATTTTCTTAGCAAATGCTTTTAAAACATCCACGTCTTCTTTTAAGGCGTACGAATCTATTGTTAATTGATCATTAACATGTTGTAATGAGGTTACATGCTGTGCGAGTACTATTTTATGGCTTTCTAACTGTTTATAGGCCCAAATACCATCTTGACCACCTATAATAGAAATGCTCACGTATACAAAAACTGCACAACAAGCTGAAAATAATAAATAAAATCGATTCATATTTCTTATTTTCGGCTGCTTTTCCTCTTTCTTGAATAGAAAAAGTATGCTACAATAAATAAATTAGAACATACATTTTTTACTAAATATTTTCCAATAGTGTGCCGATATATTAATGAACGTAATTTGTATCATGGAGTTGTTATGTCAATGGAACAAGAAAAATTTGAAGGTGAAAACACTGAAAGCTCACTTGAGCAATATGGAGTATGGGTAAAAAAATCACCCGTAGGAAGCACCGTAGAAGAAATACCTCACACGAGCGATACTCACGATAATGATGAAAGTATGTCAGAATTTAAAGGAGATGATTCTGGTTCTGAAACTTTTGATGCATTTTCAGGTATAGAGGATAGTCCTGATGATAATTTTGGTATAAGTTTTGAAGATAGCCTTGGTGCAAGTCAAGAAACCGAAATTGAGGACGATGATACAACGTTAACAACCGATGAACTCTTAAATATAACAAGTGGAATGCAAATAGAAGACACTAATACTGAAGGCGAAAACTCTGTTGAATCAGATGATGACTTAGATATAGATTTTGATGGCTTTATGGATGATGATATTGTATCTGTAGATAGTCTAGTTGTTGATAGTGCCGCAGAGGAAGAAAGTTTTATTTCAGAAGATACAAATATTACTAAAACAACTGAAGATGAAAGCGATAATTCTGATTTTAACGTAGACTTTGATGAATTTATGAGTGATGAAAATACCTTTACTGATTCTGATTTTTCACTTGAAGAAGAAAATGAACATCAAAGTTCAACGACTACTGTAGAAAACAATGAAATCCCTATTGATGGCGATTCTGATGATTTTGATATTTCATTTGATAGCTTTGAAGAAAATCAAAGTGTTGAATCACAAGATGAAAATCCAATTGATATGGATGTTTCATTTGATAATATGAGTGATGAATTCGAGCCTTCTATTAATGGAGAAGCAGAAGATCCTGCAGAAGTTGGCTTTGGAGAGGAAATTTCTATTGATGACATACCTTCTTCACAAAATGATGACATTCAGGTTGAAGACTCAAAAGTAGATGAACCAGAAACTAATGATTTTAACTTTACAATAGAAAGTGATGGCTCAGAAAAATATGAGGAACCTGTTGTCGAGCAAACTTCTGTAAATAATGATATGCTAAGCCAAATTATGGCTGAGTTGTCAAATTTGAGAAATGAAATGGCACAGTTTAAGTCTGAGCTTTCACAAATACATGCCGAAACCGCATCTCCTACAAGTGATGTTGAAGGTAAATCCTCAGAAACGGCTACAGAGGCAAGCGGATTTTTTGGTGACGACGATGACGATGAAACAATAGCCTTAACTGGTGATGAGCTTAACAACTTACAAATGAATGCTGAGGTTTCTTTTGATTTTGAAAAAGAAGAAGTTAAAAATGAAAGTATTTCAAATGAAAGCGGGTTTTTCGGCGAGGAAGACGAAGATGAAACAATAGCGTTGACAGGTGAAGAATTAAGCAATTTACAAATGAATGCTGAGATTACGCATGAAGAAGAAGTAGCTGATTCTGCTAACGTTGAAGAAGGCGGATTTTTTGGTGATGATGATGAAGATGAAACAATAGCATTGTCAGGTGATGAGTTAAGTAACATTGTAAGTAGTGCAGATTTTACCGTAGAAGAGCACGGTGACGCAAACGATGAATCAGGTACAAACGATGAAATTAAAAATCAGTATACAACTGAAGCGTCGAACAATGAAGATGTTACAGATGATACTTCTTTTGGAGATATAGCTTTTGAAGATGCAAATGACTTCGTAGTAGAGTCTGGTGAAGAATTTATAGCAGAAGATACTCCAAGCGAAAGTGTTAGCTTTGAAGAAACAGATAACTTTGTTGTGGAGTCAGGCGAAGAATTCATTATTGAAGAGACTCCAAGTGAAAGTATAAGCATTGAAGAAACAGATGACTTTGTTGTGGAGTCAGGTGAAGAATTCATTACTGAAGAGACTCCAAGTGAAAGTATAACTTTTGAAGAAACAGATGACTTTGTTGTAGATTCATCTGAAGAAGATATTTGGAGCGATGACTCCTTCGATAAAGAAGACAGCGTTTCAGAAGATTCAAATATAGAAGTTCCGCAAGATTCTGTGGAAGATGCATCTGATTCTGGCGAAAACACTGGTTTTGATGATGAATATTATTCTGTTGATGATAATAATCTTACCATTGAAGACAAAGAGCTTGTAGAACCAAGCTTAGATGATTTAAACTTTGATGTAGATTCTGAAGATGGGCTACCTGATGAAATTGATGTTCCTGTTATTGATGATTTAGTTGTTGCTTCGTCTTCTACCAGTTTCTTTGATGAAGATGAAGAGGATGAAAAAGACATTGATGATTCTGCAATGCAATATTTACAAGATGAACCAGTAGAGGATAGAGATGTTGCTGAAGAAGAAACTATTGACGATACGTTATCAAGTGATATAGAAGATTCAGAAATAATGGATACAGTCGCAGGGCAAGCAGATATGAATTCTCCTGTTAGTGCTGTATTACAAAGTGAGCAATGGCAATCTAGTGTAGAGGAATCATCAGAAGAAGAGGCAATAGGAGAGGGAGAATCTATTAATATGGGAATGAAAGAAGAAATTAAATCTGTACTTTCTTATATGGATAGATTACTTGAAAGCCTTCCTGAAGAAAAAATTTCTGAGTTCGCTCAGTCAGAATACTTCGGGCGGTATAAAAAATTGTTTACTGACTTAGGAATTTCTTAAGAAAACGTTTTACTATGAACATACTCTT
>CAZUPJ010000095.1:0-6276 GCA_964622185.1 uncultured Treponemataceae bacterium | reverse complement strand
TACTATATGGGTACATTAAACTTTGACGGTTGGAAGAACCTTATTTGGAATAACCCTAACTACGTAACAGATATTAGGAACCGCGAAATTCGCGTATATCCTGTATACCCAAGAGGATTACCTTTTGTTAAGTTTGAAGGTCTTTTAGTTACCAGAGATGGTTCACATGAAGGTGGAAACTTTATCGGATACTTCAAGCAAATTGATATTATTTACGATAGAGCTGTTGCAGTAACAGAACGCGATATTATGGATGAAGACCTTTGGGGAATCATTACAGAACAAGAAGAAAGACGACAAGCTATTGAAGTCACAAAATTTGGTAATGTTCAAGTAAATCGGTTCATTGAAGAAAACAACCTTGCAAGAGAAGAAGCTTTCACAGTTGACGTTGCTAACGAACAAGCTGGTGAATAGTCTTTACTAAATAATAAAAAACGAAATACCTTCACAGATTGTGAAGGTATTTTTTTTGTTGCGTTATTATAAGTTAAGTGTTATACTATATACATGGCAACTAAAAAAAATGAAATAGTACGTTCTAAAGATGTTTTAAGAGATTTATACGAAAAGTATAAGCCAAGTTTTGAATTACTACTTACCGCCTTAGAAACAGACATAAAATCAAATGTCAAGTTAATTTCGATGCCGTCGTACAAGTCACGTATAAAAAATTTTAACAGCTATTACAGAAAACTACGAAAAACAAATAAGCTTGCAACAGAAACAGATACCTTTATCCTATTAACTGATTTATTAGGGATTAGAATTATTTGTCCTTTTTTAGAAGACTTATCTATTATTGAATCGCAATTATGTAAGTACTACGGTATTGTAGAGATTGAAAAAAAGGGAGCAGACAGAAGTTTTACAGAATTTGGCTATGAATCTATACATATACTTATAACACTTCCTCAGAGTATTACTAATGATATTGATATTGATAACGAAGTAAGGTTAATGCTTAAAGATTTAGTTTTTGAAATACAAATCAGAACTGTGTTACAAGATGCATGGGCAGAGGTAGAGCATGAGCTTGTCTACAAAGCTGAGTTTTCACCTTTTGATTTGCCATTGCGTCGCAAATTATACTCTATGAATGCAACGCTTCATTTAGCAGAAATTATTTTTCAAGAAATTCGAGATTACCAAAATAAACTAAATGCAGAGCTTGACCAAAGAAGACTAGATTTTTATGAACAAGCTGATGTGTTATCACTCGGAAAAATTGACGCTGACAATGTAATGACAGAAAATTTTTCTCCAAACAATGCTTTTTCTTCTCCATCTCCATTTGTTAAAGGAACTATAGATGATATGGTTCTTGATGCACTGCAAGCACACAACGTGGGAAACCTTGATAAAGCTATAGCAATTTACACAAGAATTTTAGAATCAGAACCACAGCCAAATAGCATTATATTGTCTGTAATATTTAAACACAGAGGAATGGCATATTTTTCGCAAAATGACTATGTAAGTGCTAAAAATGATTTTATATCAAGCGTTGACTTCGATCCTAAAAGTTTTCGATCATACTACTATGCAGGAATTGTATCTAGCGTATTAAATGAAGAAGAAAATGCATTAATATATTTTGATAAATCATTAGAAATTAATGGCTATCAAGCTCATGTACATTATAGAAAAGCACTATCATTATATCACTTAAATCTCTTTGATTTATCTCGTGAATGTTTAGAGTGTGCTATTCAACAAGGTTTAAGTGAAGAAGAATCAAGCAAATTGCAGCAATTATTAGAGTCAAAGCAATAAAAAGACTATATCTTAACCTGTATACTACACGTGTTAAGATATAGTCTTTACAAGAAAATAATTACTATTATATCTTACCTATTAAATACTAATTTAAACAAGACCTCTAAATTCAGCTCTCTTAACAAAAGCTGCTTGGTAGATGTTTTCATAATGTTTGGCAGAATCTTCCCAAGAAAAGTGCTGTTTCATAGCTTTTTGTTGCATTTTTTCTATATGTTCTTTTTTATTATAAAATGCCCATGCTGCCCAGCCAACTACATCATAAATTGCCTGTGGACTTAATTGGTCAAAGACAAAACCGGTTCCGTCTCCTGTTTCTTGGTTGTAATTTTCAACTGTGTCGGCTAATCCACCTGTTCTTCGAACAATTGGAAGTGTCCCGTAGGCAAGAGAGTACATTTGGTTTAAGCCGCATGGCTCATATTGTGATGGCATTAAGAAAAAGTCGCTGCCTGCTTCAATCCAGTGGGCAAGTTCGTTGCTAAAGCCTACATGTACTGCAAGATTGGGTAGTTTTCCTGAAAGTTCATTTAGCTCAGCTTCACACCATTTTTCACCAGTTCCGAGAATAACTACTTGTATATTCATGTCATGACATATATTGAATAACGAGCCGTGAGTGGGGCCACAGAGTGCTCCAAATCCCTTTTGTTCTGCAAAACGAGATACTATACCAAATAATGGAATTGTGGGGTCAACAGCAAGTCCAAAACGCTTTTGAAGTTCTGCTTTCATTTTTGCTTTACCGCCCATTTTTTGCATGGAAAAAGTATGCGGTATGAGCTTATCATTTTCGGGGTTCCAATCCGCGTAATCCATACCATTTAGCACGCCATATAAATCACCTGAGCGTTCACTTAACTCTTCTCCTAATCCTTCGCTCATTTCACCTTGAATTTCTTGTGCATATGTTGGAGATACAGTTGTTATTACATCACTTTGCATAATACCACATTTTAAGAAATTTAAAGTGTCAAATTTTTCTAACCCAGATGCAAAAAATTCATTCCATTGTAACTGAAATAAATGGATGTCTCCTTTAGGAAACCATCCTTGATAGCCAAGATTATGAATAGTTAGAACTGAGGCTGTTTTTGTGAAATACCCATCTTTTTCCCATGTGTTTAAAAATAAGGCAGCTGTAGACGTTGGCCAATCATGGCTGTGAACAATGTCAGGGTACCAATCAAGCATTTTACACAACTGAAATGACCCTCTTGTCAGGTTTATAAATCGGCGTGCATTATCATCAAAGCTTGAAGACCCGTTTTCTCCATATATTCCACTTCTTCCATATAATTCCTCATTATCTAAAAAGTATATGGGTACATCACTGTTAGGAAGCGTTGTTTCATATACAGCATTCCATATTTCACCAAATCCTACGGGAACACCAAGAGGCGCATCATGCTTCATTAGCTTTGACCTGTCTATTGAATAATATCTGGGCATAACAATTCTTACGTCATGACCATTTAATTGTAATTGTTTTGATAAGGCTGTAACAACATCAGCCAACCCACCCGATTTTGCAAAAGGTACTGCTTCACTCGCGCTCATTAATATTTTCATGACTATAGTATAGCACGAGTTTCAAGTTTTTGCAAAGCATTTTTTTTACGAATTTACCCTTGACATTTCATTCTAATAACAATACTCTTATTATATGGATAAGCGACTAAAATCTCAAATAGATTTTATAATTGAAGTTGATAAATTAAAACACATTATGAGGCGGACTCTTTTAATTAATGAGAGTAGACGCGAAAATGATGCAGAACATTCGTGGCACTTAGCTCTTGCGGCAATTGTGCTGCAAGAATATGCCGTAACATCGGTAAACATGGAACGTGTTTTAAAAATGGTTATTGTTCACGATTTAATAGAAATTTATGCAGGTGATACATTTGCATTTGATATTGAAGCTAATAAAGATAAAGAAAAAAAAGAAAAGGATGCGGCAGACAAACTTTTCTCACAGCTTCCAACGGAACAAGGAAATGAGATACGTTATCTTTGGGAAGAGTTTGACTGTATGAATACAGATGACTCGCGATTTGCCGCCAGTTTAGATAGAATTCAGCCATTTATACATAACACTAAGACTGGTGGACATACTTGGATAAAGGGAAGTGCTTCAAAAAAGCAAGTACTCGAAAGAATGAATCCTGTAAGATCAGCTTTGCCTGCAATTTGGCCTTGGGTATTGGAACAAATTGAAAACGGTATAACACAGGGCTGGATAACTGAATAAATTAAAAAAATCACTTGACAAGTATCATTTTACATAGTACATTATATATATGACTAATTCTCTTTTAATTATTGATCCACAAAATGATTTTTGTCATCCCGATGGTGCGTTGTATGTACCAGGAGCTCAAGAAGATTGTATTCTTTTAGCTAATTTTGTACGCAATAATATGAATAATATTCAGTCTATTTTTCTCACAGAGGATTGTCATCCGTATTATCATATTTCACATCCAGCTTATTGGAAAGATGCTGAAGGTAATATTCCACAAATTGGAACCACAATAACTTATAACGATTTTTTACAAGGGTTGTACAGTCCCATGAATTCAGATTTAATTGGGCATGTAGATTTTTATCTTCAGAATCTTGAGGCTCGCGGTCGCTATATATTAACTCTTTGGCCTCCACATTGCTTACAAGGTTCTGTTGGTGTTGCTGTAGAAAAGAATATTTGGGATGCTGTATGTGAGTGGGAAAAAGGAATAGGTGGAAAAAATATTACCTATATAGAAAAGTCTCCAAACCCAAATACAGAGCATTATAGTTGTGTTCAAGCAGAGGTACCCGATTCAAATGATTCTACCACATGCACCAATTATTCATTTATTAATGCACTTAAAGAAGAAAACAATATCTTTATTGCAGGACAGGCTTTAAGCCATTGTGTTGCAAATACAATCAGAGATCTATCTTTGTATATTCCGTTATCAAATATGACACTTTTAACTGATTGTACTTCACCAATTCCAGGGTATGAAGAAGTTGCTGAAAAATTTATTTCAGAAATGACTGTGAGAGGAATGCAAACAGCAGTTAGCACTGAAGTAGGTGTCTTAGTAAACGTATAATTAAACTATTTATCTTAAAACTGTAATGAAAGGGTAAATGTGATTCATTTTACCCTTTCATTTTTTATTTAATGCACATTTCCGCTTACTGTTTTTTCTGTTACTAAAGGCTTACCATCAACCATGAGATTTTTTCCACCAATAGTAACAAACTTATCTGAAACTTTTATTTCAACTGCAAAGAACTCTTCTGCTCCTATTAACTCAGGCTTTTCAGTCGCATTTTCACTTTCTTCTAATACAACGAGGCTCCCTGGAGTTGCCCAATCGCATGTTAAAGGCTCAACACAGTCTTTTCTGTCAGCATCTTTATAGTCTGCAGCTAAAAGCATTCCGTGGCTTTCAATTCCTCTCATTTTCCTATGTGCGAGGTTATAGGCAATAATCACTTGTTTACCTAAAAGTTCTTCTTCTTTTAAGTATGGAACAAGACCAGAAAGAATCGTTCTTGTGTTACCTGTTCCATCATCTAATGTTTCAATGTAGAGTTTATCTGCTTCTGGGTGCTTTTCTACTGTGAGAATCTTTGCAACGCGTAATGAAATATATTTATTAAAGTGTTCGATAGGATTTTCTGCCATTACAATTTCTGGAGTGGATTTCTTTTCTTTTTTCTTCTTTTCCTGTTTTTTTTCACCAATTTCTTTAGCTTCTTTTCTTTCGGCTTGGGTTCCACTGTATCGTTCTCGGTATGTATCTATAGCCTTATTGTCTAGTGGAGTAAAAACAATTTCTGCATTATCAACTCTTGTAAGGCCATCTTGTTTACCAAGGTTATCCCAAAGTAATGAGTTGTCATTATTTGTAACACCTGTTTTTGCAACGCAGCCAGATTTACCAAAAAATCCTAAAACTTTTTCAGCATACTGTGGAATAAAAGGATGCACCATAATCATTAAGTCTTTAATTACGTAGCATAGGTCTCGAATTAGGCTTGCTGCAGCTGCTGGGTTTTCATTACGTGTTTTCCATGGCTCACCGTCTTGAAAGGCTTTGTTTGCAATATCAGAAATTGCAAAAATCTCATGAATTGCATCTTTAAGATTAGCCCATTCAAAGTATTCAGTAACTTTCTTTTCTCCTTCCAAAACTTTTTCCCATAGTTCAGAATTTGGCTTCCCTTCTGGAATTATGCCATCATAGTATCGGCTAACAAAAGTTGTTGTTCGATTTACTAAGTTTCCAAGATTACCTATTAATTCTGAGTTCAACTTTACTTGAAAGTCTGACCATGTAAATTGTGTATCTTGTTTTTCTGGACGATTATAGAAAATATAAAATCGCCAAGCATCTGCTGGTATTCCTGATTCTTTTGCATCGCTTCCAAATACACCAACGCCTTTAGATTTACTAAACTTTCCATTTTCATAGTTTAAGTATTCTGAACTACTCA
>CAZUPJ010000094.1:0-6317 GCA_964622185.1 uncultured Treponemataceae bacterium | reverse complement strand
AAGCAGGCGAAGAATATATTTCTACTGTTCGCGGTATGGGCTACACAATACGAGACATTTGAAAATGAAAAAAACTAGCGTTGCATTTAAGTTGTCGGTTTCTTTTTCTGTATTGATCGCTGTTCTTTTATTGGTGTTTTCGGTGGTAACGCTAGTTTTAATACGAAGAACATTGCACACTCGAAATGAAAATGAAATAATTGATTCCGCGCACTCTATTCAAAAAACTCTTGAAGATTCCGATTTTATAATAGCACGATTTGAATCTGATGTAACAATTCCATGGTATATGCTATTTTCTATATATGCTCAGAGTGAAGGTGAAGCTAGTGTAATTTCTACAAATGATCCACTGCTACCTAATTTGCCAGTTACTAATGGTAAAGTACGTTTTTATAAGGAAAGGGATTATTTTTTAGATGGCGATTTAAATCTTTTGTATTATACATTAGAAACAGGTGATTTTATTATTCAAACGGCAATAAACACCGACCTAGATACCCTGTCATCTTTTTTTGATGAAGTTCCCTTTGTTCTAGCTCTTGTTGCTATTCCTGGAATTCTTATTTCATTTATTTTGGCTCGATTCATGACCTCTCGAGTACTGCATCCTGTAACAAAAATGATCGACGAGGCAAAAAAAATTAGCTTTGAGCATAATGACAAGCGCTTAGAAACAAGCGGTAGTAAAGATGAATTTGATACCCTTGCCGAAACTTTTAATGAACTCTTCGACCGTTTGCACCAAGAGTATTCACGTGAAAAGCAATTTACTTCCGATGTGTCACACGAACTTAAAACGCCCCTTTCAGTTATTTTAGGAAATGCAAACATTTTGCGTCGTTGGGGAAAAGATGATAAAGAACAATTAGAAAAATCAATTGGTGCAATTTTGTCGGAAAGCAAACACATGGAAAACATTATTAAAAATCTTTTACAGTTGTCACGCCTTGAAAGTACTTCTGTGAATATTGCAAAAACTGACATAGATATAAAAAGCCTTTTAGAAAGGCTTTTGGAGGATTGTAAACATTGGGCAAAGGCAGATTTTTTACTTAGTTGCGAAGACAGTATAAGACTCAATACCAATGAAGCTATGCTGCATCAAGTGTTAATAATTTTAATTTCAAATTCAGTTAGATACAGTGATGAAAATCCTACAATTGAGATTTCTGTAAAAAGCACAGAAGATACTGACTGTATATCTGTTATTGATAACGGAAGCGGTATAAAAAAAGAAGATATTGATCATGTGTTTGAAAGATTTTATAGAGCCGATGATGCACGAACTCGGAGTGTGCTTCAGGGTGAAGGGTTACAAGGTGATGGAAGCGGTTTAGGACTTGCGATAGCAAAGGCCCTTGTAACAAGTTTAGGCGGAACCATTACGGTTAAAAGCCCTGCCCGAAGAGAAAAGGGCACAGAAATAACTATCCTTTTTCCAAAAGCCTTTTGTACGAAAACTCAATAAGAAAAGCACCAAGAGGAGCAGTTATCACTATTGAAAGAACGGCAACAGTTAGAATAACAGTTCCGCTTTCAAGCCCCATTGCTAGGGGAATAGAACCTATTGCCGCTTGAACGGTTGCCTTTGGAATATACGCAAACATACAAAACAGTCTTTCTTTTTTAAGCAATTTTGTTTTTAGTAAGCACAACCATACTCCAAATAGTCTAAAAAAAAGAACTAGAAAAACAAGGGCAATTGCAACAAATCCTTCTTGCAGTGCGTACTGTATATCAACACTAGCACCCACTATAACAAAGAGCATAATTTCCGCAAAAACCCATATCTTTGAAAATTTTGCAGAAAGTCTTGTGGCAAGAAAACTGTGCTTCGCTTTCAAAACTATGCCCACCGTCATTATCACAATAAGTGCAGAAAAAGAAAAATTACTTTCAATTGCAGCTTCCAAAGATAGTAACATAAAACCAATCGATAACAAAACAAGAATTTTTTGACTATCTCTCAAAGGTACTTTTTTGAAAAAAGCATGTAATAAAAAACCAATACCAATTCCAAAAATAATACCTGCTGTAATCGATAAAGGTACCGTGGAAAACTGCATCGCAGACAGCGATTCCCCGTGTGAAAAACCTAAAAAACTTGTAAAGAGAATTATTACAAAAACGTCGTCAATAGAGGCACTTGCTAATATCATCTGGGGAATAGATTTTTTAGTTCCCCATCCCTCTTCAATAATGGCAATCATTTTTGGAACTATAACAGCGGGCGAAACAGCTGCAACAACAGAACCCATTAATGCTGCTTCCATAACAGATACATCAAAAAATAGGGGGGCAAAAAAAATCATTGCTCCAATTTCTAATACAGCTGGAACAAAACTCATTAAAACAGCAGGACGCCCAACCCGTTTTAAATCGCCAATATTAAGTGTAAGCCCAGCTCGTGTTAGAATAATAATCAGCGCAAATTCGCGTAAATCTGCAGAAATATCTAAAAAGCGTTCATCTAGCAAATTTAGTGCATTAGGTCCAATTAGAAGCCCTGCTATAATCATTCCCACCAACGGGGGAAAATGTATTTTTTTACATATCTCGCTTAATAAAAGTCCGAATAGCAACGCAAGGGCAATACTAAAAAGCATGGTTAGTTTTTAACCTTTTCTAATAACGGGTCTGATACATGCTTTCTAAAAAAAGCAATGAATGGTCCCATTAAAAAAGCCGTCATCACCGTTCCAACACCAACAACAGCCCCTAAGAAAAACCCTATTAATACACATACAACATCGGTTGCTATTCTACAATATTGAAACCGTGCAATTTTTTTATCAGCCATAATAAGTGAAATTGCATCATATGTTGAAACTCCTAAATCAGCCGTAATATAAAAAGAAGAGGCAAAACATAATACAATAAAACCAACTAAAAGCATTACAATGCGCACCGCCATGCTTGGGTCTGGTATAAGCATTTGTAGCTGTCCATGACTAAACTCAACAATGTAGCCAACCAAAAATAAATTGATAATGGTACCAATTCCTATGTAATGCTTTTTTAATAAAAAAACCACCACAAGCAACACTGCGTTTAAAATAATGTACAAGGTACCAAAACTAATTGGAATAATGGTATGCATTCCGTTTGCAAAACATTGAAAAGGGTCTGTGCCGAACTGAGAATGCTTAAACAATCCAACAGATAACCCAGCAATTGAAACTCCAAAAACAGTCATTATAATACGAATAATTCTTTCTTTCATCAAATCTCTCTTAAAAAAATATGTACAGTACTGTATACAATGAAGGCATATAAGTCAAGCATGTATATTTTGGAGTTTCCCCTTTTCGCCGAGTCGGTCGTTTCGCTCTTTCGCCTATCGACTTCATTCGCTCCTGTCAATTTGTCTCAAGAAAACCCCTCAGCCTCTACAATAATTCGCTTCTCCTTTACTTTTTAATTGGAGGAAGAAGAGAAGTCCTATAACACAAGGTTTTTTCAAAGAAGTCTACCTGTATCATTTTACTATCTTTTCTTCTTATTAAGGTATTACGTATAAAGTCATGAATTTAAGGAAAACGCCCAAATAACATTTGACAAGATGACACTATTATGGTATCTTTTTAAATGAATTAATCTATATATTGGAGGACAATATGAATAATCTTATATTGATTATTGGTCTCCCCATTGTTGGAATAATTCTTGGATGGACTATTCGCTGGCTTTATGCCAGATTTCAATTATCTGCCTCTGAGCAATTGGCGGAACGTGTAAAAAAAGATGCTATTAAAGAAGCTGAGGCACAAAAAAAAGAAATTTTACTAGAAGCGAAAGAACAACTCATTCGAGAGCGCAATCAACAAGAGCGGGAGAATCGAGAATGGCGTGCAGAATTGCAACGCATAGAACGCAAAAACACTCAAAAAGAAGAAGCCCTTGATACAAGAGCACAAGGCTATGAAAAAGTAGAGCAAAAATTTGCAGAAAGAGAACAAGATCTTTTGAAAAAAGAAGTTCTTCTTTCAAAAGAAGAAGAACGTTACAGAAAAGAACTTGAACGTATTTCAGGATTAACAGCGAACGAAGCAAAAAATCTTATTATTGCAAACCTTGAAAATGAAGCAAAAAGAGACGCACAGGCACTATTAAACAAAATTGAGCAAGAGTCTCAAGTTGCATCAGAAAAAAAAGCTCGTGATTTGCTTGTTTCAATTATACAACGAATCGCAACCGAAGTTACAGGTGACATTACCGTAACAACCGTTTCTCTACCTAGTGACGAAATGAAAGGTAGAATTATTGGCCGTGAAGGGCGAAATATTCGAGCTTTGGAAACACTTACTGGCGTAGATGTTATTATTGACGACACACCAGAAGCTGTAGTTATTTCTTGTTTTGATCCTGTACGAAAAGAAATTGCAAAAACTTCCTTGGAACGACTCATTGTTGACGGGCGGATACACCCTGCACGCATTGAAGAAATTGTGCAAAAAGTTACACACGAAACACAACAAAAAATCTATGAAGAAGGTGAAAAAGTTCTCTTTGATCTTGGTATTCATAATATGAATCAAGATGGCATTAGAGCCCTTGGTCGCCTATACTTTAGAACAAGTTACGGACAAAATGTTCTTCAGCACTCAAAAGAAGTTGCAATGGTTGCTAGTCTTATAGCTGCAGAGGTCGGACTTGATAAGGAGCTTGCAAAAAGAGCGGCACTTTTACACGACATTGGGAAAGGAGCTGAAACAGATTCTGATCAAAACCACGCCGAAATTGGTATGGAAATGGCAAGAAAAATGGGTGAAGATCCGAGAGTTATAAATGCAATTGGAGCACATCACAACGATATTGAGCAAGACACAGTTGAAGCAATTGTAGTTCAAATTGCTGATGCTATTTCTGCTGCACGACCTGGTGCAAGACGCGAAACAATGGACAATTATGTAAAACGTCTTGAAAACCTTGAAAACATCGCAGAATCTTTTGAAGGCGTTGAAAAAGCCTTCGCTATTCAAGCAGGTCGAGAACTTCGCGTTCTAGTTAACTCTGAAAAGATTCCTGATGGAGATGTAAAAGAAGTTGCACGAAGCATTGCAAAGCAAATTGAAAGCGATTTACAATATCCAGGAAGAATAAAAATAACAATGATTCGAGAAACACGAATAGTTGAATATGCAAGATAATAAAAAAAGTTCCTCAACCGAGGAACTTTTTTATTGCCTTAATGGTCTGGGTAGGTTTCTACCAAGTGTGCACACAGAATGTCGTTTACCGTTTCCCTTGTTTGCAAGGTTTCCTTTGCACACGCAAGTCCATATTGAATGCATCTTTTTACTGGCTTCTTTGTTAAATAGCCCATTAAGAATCCAGAGGCAAAGGCATCGCCAGCTCCTATTGTGTCTGCTATCATTGGAGGAGCATACGGCTTTTCATTCCATGTTTCACCATTTATGTGAACCATTACGCCTTGCTCACCAAAGGTAATTATAAAATTAGAAAAACCAATTTTTTTAAACTTTTCGGCTGTTTCTACATCGGGGATTGCTTCATCTCCTAAAAGCATTGCAGCTTCAAATTCATTACAGCCGTAAAGGTCAACAAGGTGAGCATAGGGTAAAATTTTTTTTGCAATATCAGGTGCCGTTGCATTTTGAAACACAAACAAATCTTTTTCTTGTTTTAAAGCATAAAAATCTTTAAAGGCATCTTCATTGATGTTTGAATCAATGGTGAGTGTATTGATGCCTTGAGTATCAATAAATTTCTTGACTTCATCATCGAGAGTTATCTCATTTAAAATGTCGGTACAATACACACAAGAAGCCGGTTTACCACTACTTGCCATAATTGAAAAAAGTGCAGTTTTTTTTGACTCGCTTCGTCTTAAAAGCGTCGTATTAACGCCTTTTAATGAAAGCTCATTATGCAAAAAGTCACCAAAGATGTCTTTTCCAAGCACTGAATACATTGCTGTTTCTAGCCCTAAATTTTTTAAGTTTAGTGCCATGCCACGTCCGACCCCTCCTGGAACAAGTTCAATAGTTCCATCCCTGTATGCCTCAGTTCCATCGTCTTCGTAGCTAAACGCCTTAACGTCTACCGACACATTTCCAATGCTTAAAATTTTGTTCTCCATGCTTTAATTTTATAATGAATAAGTCCGGCTGTCAAGGTTGAAAAATCATTCAAAATTTGTTACTATACCTCATCACATTTTTTTCAAGGAAGCCCTATGTCTACACCTTTACAAACCTATTTACAATCTGTGCCACAAGATAAACAAAGCACAGAAATGATTGCCTATGTTGCAAACCTTCAATTAACCGCTCAGGTGAATCCTGCAATTG
>CAZUPJ010000093.1:0-6335 GCA_964622185.1 uncultured Treponemataceae bacterium | reverse complement strand
TTATAACATTACAAAACATACAAAAAGTTTTTCAACCCGATAATTTTGTAGCACTAGACAATGTTTCTCTTACTGTTGAAAGTGAAGAATGCGTTATTGTAGGCGGTGCAAACGGCTCAGGTAAAAGCATTCTTATGTCAATTATTGCACATCTCATAGAGCCAACTGCAGGAACAGTTAAAACAGAAGGAAGAGTTGGCTTAGTTTTTCAAGATGCAGACACTCAAATATTAGGAGAAACACCTGAAGAAGATATTTTATTTGGTCTTAAAAACTTAAAAATACCAAAAGAAAAACATAACGATATTATTCAATCGGTTTTGGAAAAAACAGGTCTAAAAAAAAGAAAAGGATTCCCCGCTCGCTTTATGTCTGGAGGAGAAAAAAGAAGGCTAGCAACGGCGAGCATA
This sequence comes from uncultured Treponemataceae bacterium, assembly GCA_964622185.1. Classification (GTDB taxonomy): domain Bacteria; phylum Spirochaetota; class Spirochaetia; order Treponematales; family Treponemataceae; genus CAYJFX01. Next base: position 5,925 of record CAZUPJ010000093.1, on the reverse strand, counting down.
CTTGCTATGGATTGTCCCATAATTATTTTTGATGAACCATATGCAAACCTTGATTATGAAGGTGTTTGCCATGTTAATCAATTAATACAAAAACTAAAAGACGAACATCACACAATAGTACTATTAACACACGAACTAGAAAAGTGCTTTGCACTTGCTACAAGATTTGTAGTATTATATGAAGGGAAAAAAGTTTTTGACGGAACATGCGAAGAAGGTCTAAAACAAAATTTAGAACAGTGGAGCATCAGAAATCCTCTCCATTCCTACGCGTCAAAAGACGATTTACTTTGGATGTAATGAGCACTATGCAAAAAAAAAGACAGCAGATAGATACACACGATTTTCCACTCTTTTCATACAGAATAGGAAACTCGATTATTCACCGATTGCCTACCTTTATAAAAATTATACTCCTTTTTGCATTGCCCATTTCTGTATTTATGTTACCGCTTGAGTTTGTTGCTATACTGTCAGTTATTTGTATTATTATTTCAACTATCGTAGGTTTTTCCATAAAGGAACAAATATTCGCTGTCCGCCCTATTCTCATATACTGCCTTTTTTTACTTATTATCTATGCTATAGGTTTACTTTTTTCAAACAAAAGTGATGGTCTCTATTTTTTAACGTTGAGCGCTAAACTTATTTGTTCAATGCAATGGACTTCTCTGTTTTTTAAGACTACAACATCACTTGCATTACAACACACACTTGAACAAGTTTTACCATTAAGTATAGCAAGAACGTTTGCTCTTTTTCTTACTTTTATACCAATGCTTTTTGGTGTTTGGTTTAAACTGGACAGATCTTGGAAAGCGAGAGGTGGTAAAAATAACATACAAAAAATATTCATACTTCTTCCCATATTCATTTCTCTTTCGCTTCACAAAGCATACAATGTTTCACAAACATTACAAAATAGGTCATAATAATTGATTTTTATCTAATTTTGTGTTAACATTGATTGTATCGAGACTATATCTATTTTGAAGTGTTTAAAAAGTCTGTTACTTTTTAAACATCCCATTGTATTATTCAGAGGTTATATCAATGACAGAAATCATAGCACTCAGACAATTTTACCCCATGTATATTGTACTAGATTCATTTTTTATACTGCTTTTTATAGGGCTACTAATTAGTCAAAAAAAATATACAACGGTTATAGTTGGAGTGCTTGCAGGTATACTCTATCAAATCGTCGACTATGGCATTTTCCACATGCTTTTGGGAACTAGAACCATTTCAGAGGGGCATAGCTTATTTTGGACGCTTTTTTGGATGTCTATGAGTTACGGCTTTACAAATTTTGCATGGATTTGGCTCTGGATGTCAAAAGATAAAAGGCTGTTTGAATATTCTTTTTTAATTCTATTGTGGTGGTTTTGTTGTCCGCTTATTATACAAACTTTTGCGTCTTCAGTAGAACCGATAACCATTCAAAGAACAACCGGTTCTTACCATGGCTATATGGCAATACTATTACTCGTTGGATATGTATTTTTAATTTTATGGAACATTTTTCAACAAAAAAAAATATACAGAATTAATATTATTTGGCTACTCATAATCGGTATACTGGTTCAATTTGGGTGGGAATTTAATCTCTTGCTTGGCGGAATACGAAGTGCAACCTTTGCCAGTATTGCCGATAAGTTTCAAACAATGATAGTAAACTCCCTATTAGAAACAAACCTTGGTATGCCCTTTATATATTGTATTTTTATTAGCATTACAAAAAAATATCGAGAAGATTTAACAATACGTGAATCTCCAATTACCTTTCATCAAAGAATAGAAGAAAACAACAAAGAAACCGTAAAAGACAACTAAAAAAAATGACAACATTGTTCAAAAAAGATGTTGCCATTTTTTATTATCGAACAAAATTAGTTCGCTCTGTTCTTTCCAATTCTGGAAGTACAACTCCCTTTTCTTTTCCAGCTTCTATACACTTTATCATCCACGCCATATTTTTTCCAAGGTTTCGTATAGTTTGTAATCCTTCTGCATCTTGGCTAACTTCTTCGGTCTTAACGCCGTGTACCATATTCCAATAGGTTGAGCCAACAATAGGCATAGTGGCTATTGAAAAATATTTATTCAAAACATCTATACTTGCCGTTGTTCCTGCCCTTCTTGCAGACACAATAGAGGCTCCCGGCTTAAATCTAAATGCGTCGGTATTACTGTAAAAAGCTCTATCTAAAAATGATAATATTCGTCCACTAGGATGGGCATAGTATACTGGTGAGGCAAAAACAAAGCCATCTGCTTTTTGTGCTTTTTCTACAAATTCGTTTACATTATTTTGTGTAAAAGCACATTTTTGCGTTTTCCTACAAGCACCGCATCCAATGCAATCAAATTGACTTTCATTCCCCAGTTGGTAAATTTCACTGCCTACTCCCTCAGTTTTTAATACTTTTTCGATTTCTGTAAGAGCAGCCATAGTACAACCGTTTTTATTACTGCTACCATTTATCATTAGCACTTTCATTTTTGCCTCCAAGTTTTTGTCTTTATAAGTACTATAACAAAGTCTACAATAAAGGTAAAGTGCACAACAATTTTTTTGCCTAAATACCTGCATTAAAAGAATGCCAATAGTAATTAATACTTCAGCTTTAGATTTTAGAGTAAATATACTATTACAGAATTTAAATAAATGTGTATAGTAAACATACTTCACCATAGTAACATATATTTTATAAAAAAAAAAAGAAATTTTAAAGAAAAGACTTGTCACTGCAGATATAGTGTGTTATAATGGCTTTGTTCGTGACAAAACACTATATACAAAGGGGAAAACATGCGTTGTCCGTACTGTGAAAGTCTTGATGATAAAGTACTTGAATCAAGAACTATGGCTAATGGCGAAAGCATTAGACGTAGAAGAGAGTGTTTAGGTTGCGGGTATCGTTTTACAAGCTATGAGCACATAGAAGAAAAGCCTTTTATGGTTGTAAAAAAAGACGGTAGAAGACAGCCCTTTGATAGAACTAAACTAGAAAAAGGTATAGAACGTGCGTTAGAAAAACGTCCGGTATCTACAGAAAAACTAGAAAGCATTGTACACGATATAACTGATAAAGCTATAATGAAAGGCAGAGGAACACGGGAAATTTCTACTGTTGAGTTAGGCGATTTAGTTCTTGAAACCTTACATGAAATAGACAAGGTTGCGTACATACGATTTGCCTCTGTTTATAGGCAATTTGAAAACTTACAGGAGTTTATTACAGAAGTTAATAAGCTAGGAGAGAAATAGTGGGAAAGCAAGATAGCAAAAAAGAAACAGTATTTCCAGAATGGAAAAGTTTCTTGGGGATGCAAAAAGAAGAAAATAATAAGGCCATGTTCATCAAGCAGGTAGTAAAACGTTCGGGCGAAATTGGGGATTACGATCGAACAAAAATTGTGGAAGCAATCGATAAAGCAATTTTAGCAGTTGAAGGTAAAGAAGACGCTGAAAAAGCAGAATCTTTAACACAAAAAGTAGAGGAAAAACTTGTTGAATTTTTATCAACAAGGCATGTTAATTCAATTCCTGCAATTGAAGAAATTCAGGACATTGTTGAAACAGTTCTCATCGAGCAAAACCAAGTAAAGATTGCAAAGGCTTATATTCTTTACAGGGCTAAGCATGAAGCAATTCGTGATGCAAAAAGTTTAATGCTCGACATCGATGCAACAATGGATGGATATTTAAGTCAATCTGATTGGCGTGTAAATGAAAATGCTAACGTAAACTTTTCGTTAGGAGGTCTCATTCTCCATAATTCGGGAACTATGACCGCCAACTATTGGCTTAAAAATATCTATTCTGAGCAAGTTGCAGAAGCACACAAAACTGCAGCATTTCACATCCATGACCTTTCTATGTTTTCGGGCTATTGTGCAGGTTGGTCAATACGCCAGCTTATTGTCGAGGGCTTAGGTGGAGTACCCGACAAAATCACTTCCACTCCGGCAAAACATTTGTCTACGCTTATACAACAAATTGTAAACTTCTTAGGCATAATGCAAAACGAATGGGCAGGAGCACAAGCATTTAGTTCATTCGATACGTACTTAGCACCTTTTGTAAAAAAAGATAGTCTTACTGAAAAAGAAGTGCGCCAATGTCTTCAAAGTTTTATTTACGGAGTTAATACACCAAGTAGATGGGGATCGCAAGCTCCGTTTACAAACATTACGCTAGACTGGACAGTACCAGAGGACTTAAAAAATAAACCTGCCTTGGCAGATGGGAAAGAACAACCTTTTACCTATTCAGATTGTCAAGGCGAAATGGATATTATTAATAAAGTTTTTATAGATCTTATGATTGAAGGAGATGCGGCAGGACGTGGTTTCCAATATCCAATTCCAACGTACAACATTACAAAAGACTTTAACTGGGATTCTGATAATGCAAAAAAATTATTTGCAATGACTGCACAGTATGGAACACCATACTTCCAAAACTTTGTAAACTCAGATCTTAACCCAAGCGATGTTCGTTCAATGTGTTGCCGTCTTCAATTGGACAAAAGAGAATTACGAAAACGCGGTGGCGGACTTTTTGGATCCGATGAGTTTACAGGATCATTAGGCGTTGTAACAATCAACCTCCCACAAATTGCATACTTAGCAAACACTGAACGACAGTTTTTTGATCGTTTAGATTACTTAATGGATTTGGCAAAACAAAGCTTAAGTGCAAAACGAAAAGTTGTACAACGGCTTCTCGACGGAGGGCTTTTCCCCTACACTCGCAGATACTTGAGTACCCTTAATAATCACTTTAATACAATTGGATTATGTGGAATGAATGAGTGTTGTATTAACTTTTTAGGAGCCGATATTACAACCGAAAAAGGAAAATCCTTTGCCGAAAAAGTTCTCATTCATATGAGAGAAAGAATGTCTCAGTACCAAGAAGAAACAGGTGAATTATTTAATTTGGAAGCAACTCCAGCAGAAAGCACATCGTACCGTTTGGCTAAACACGACTCAGAAGCATACCCTGATATTGTAACTTCAGGAGATCAAGATCCATTTTATACAAACTCGTCACAGCTTCCTGTTGACTTTACCAGTGATATTTTTGAAGCAATGGATCATCAAGAATCGCTACAAACAAAATATACTGGCGGTACTGTTTTCCACACGCTTATGGGAGAGGCTGTAAAAGACTGGGAATCTTGTAGAGATCTTGTAAAAGCTGTTGTAAGTAATTACAAAATTCCGTATATTACCATTTCTCCAACCTATTCAATTTGTAAAATACATGGATATTTAAACGGCGAAGTGTTTGAATGCCCAAAATGTAGAGAAGAACAAGAAAAAGCGTTGCGAGAAAAAATTGAAAAATTAAAGCAAGAAAAAAAAGTTTTAGTAGATAAAACAGCATAATCATGCTATAATAAAAATATTAGAGACACATATAATGTGTAATAAATTCCTAGGGAGGGAAAATGAAAGATTTAAGAACAGTTTCTCAAATTGATGCAGAAATTGCGCAAGCTGAAGAAGATCTAAAGAATGTACGTGGAACAGAAACTGAAGTGTATGCTCGAATTGTAGGGTATTATCGTTCTGTTAGAAACTGGAACAGAGGTAAACGTGATGAGTACGATTTACGAAAACAGTTTGTTTGGAATGATGATGCACCAAGTGTTGCGCATACAAAAGCTGTTATTTCAGAAACAAAAACAGCAGAACCTGTTGAAACAGTAACTGACATGCCAAGCGAAGTATATTATGAATATTTCAGTCGTCGAACATGCCCAAATTGTCAACCAGTAAAAAAACATTTAGAAACATTAAATATAACAGGAATTCATATTGATGTTGATACACCAGAAGGACTTGAAAGTGCATCAAAAATGGGAGTTCTTTCAGCACCAACTGTAATTCTTTTTAGCAACAACGGAA
>CAZUPJ010000092.1:0-6405 GCA_964622185.1 uncultured Treponemataceae bacterium | reverse complement strand
TTTCCTGATAATGTTCCGCTTTCAGTATATGATAATCTCGTGGGAACTGTACGTTCAAATTTAAAACCGCTTCATAAGTATTATTCATTAATAAAAAAAGTATTAAAATTAGATGAATTGAGACACTATGATGTATACTTGCCACTGACGAAAGATGTTAAGTTTGTAACTCCGTATAATAAAGCGGTAGATATGATAGGTGAAGCACTTTCCCCCTTAGGAAGTGAATATGTAGAAACACTTACAACAGGATTGAAAAATGGGTGGGTAGACCGCTATGAAAATAAAGGAAAAAGAAGTGGTGCTTTTTCATCCGGCGGTTATGAAGGGTACCCGTATATTTTAATGAACTATAAAGAAGATGTTATTAGAGATGTGTTTACGCTTGCGCACGAAGGTGGACACTCAATGCATTCTTGGTATGCGGCAAACTCTAATCCTTTTATGCAGTATAATTATACCATTTTTGAAGCAGAAGTTGCATCAACTTTTAATGAACAACTATTGTTTGATTACATGTTTAAGAATACTGTTGATAAAAATGAAAAAGCGTACCTTTTATGTATTAGAGCCAGTGATATTTTAGCAACGCTTTATCGCCAGACCATGTTTGCAGAATATGAACAGAAAACACACGCCCTTGTAGAAAGTGGAACACCGTTGTCTGTTGAAGTGTGCTGCTCAACATATCGTGAATTACTCGAAACATATTTTGGGCCTGAAATGAATTTTGAAGAAGTGAGCGATTTAGAGTGCCTTCGAATCCCTCACTTTTATAATGCGTTTTATGTGTATAAATATTCTACAGGAATTTCTGCAGCCCTTGCGTTGGCAAAAAAGGTGAGCCAAGGTGGAGAAAAAGAGAGAGATGACTATTTTGCATTTTTACGCTCTGGAGGTTCTCACTACCCTATAGATGCATTAAAAATTGCCGGCGTTGATATGGAAAAAGCCTATGCTGTGCAAGATGCAATAAATACCTTTTCATTGCTTGTCGATGAAATAGAAAAACTATTAGCCTAATTAGCCTTTTCTGCATTGAAAGTCTTATTTTATTGTGCTATACTACATTGTAAATATGATAATTCGGGATATATATGAGTGATTATACCAAAAGCAATGAAAAAGTAGAAATGCCTCGCATAAAAAAAATATCGGTAGTTCCAACATATGTATATGTTTTTACTCATGCAAAAGCTTTTTTTTCACTCATCCGTTATTTGAGAATAGTAATTTTTGACTTTTTTTTGTTGCAATTTACGGTAAAATGGGGATGGCGAAAAATAGAAATTATTAATGTTGACCATGTGCTTGATCAATATGTTCCCTTTTCGCCTGAACTAGCTCCTGTATATTTGGATTTTGTGTACTTTTGGGCTAGACCGCTAACACTAATTATTAAAAAATTAAAGAGAAAATCATTGCCATATGTTGTCGATTTTTTTAAAACCATCAGCGAGCTGTATCTCCAGGCAACATCATTTTATAAATATAAAATGACAACAACAAACCGGCCAACAGATGCTGACTATGTAGATAAGAATTTTCGAGCAATCAGAAAATATGATCCCCATTATCTTTGCGTGCCTAGTTTGCACATTGCGGTTGTTACTTTAACGTACAGCTTTTTTAGAGATGTGTTTGAAAAAGAAAATTTTTCTAATGAAGAAAAAGCATGTTATAATAAAGAGCTTTATGAAGGTGCTGTAGAAATAGGCGAAACGGTATTATATGTAAAGCAGCACAGTGTAAATTGCATTCCTGCTGCTGTTTACATGATGACAAATGTTGTACCTCAATTATTCTCTATTGATGATGCTGTTACGTTTTTAGATAGTCTTTTCGCTAATCAATCAAATATAGATTCATTGGCGAAGAAAGAAATAAATGAACACTTGCATCTTCTGTTTGAGCAGCTATTACTTGAAGGTGCGTATGAGACACACTGGCTCGAGCCTTTAAAGCGATGGCTATATAAATATCAAAATGGTGTTTATGCGGCAAGTACAATGAAAGTCTAGGTAACTTGTTCAGCAGAATCTTTATTTTGAGTTTGTTTTTTCTTGCGGGGCTTTGGCTTTCTTTGCTCAGCAAAATCAATAAAGCCAAAGACACTTGCACAAAGAGAACCAATTATTGGAATTGTTTTTTCAGGTATGCCTGTTATGGAAGAATCTACTATATGCGAAACAACATACACTGTAGCAAAAAGAACTATTGTGAGGGGAATGGTTTTCGTTTTGGCATACGCTAAAATTGTTAAAATAATAAGTAGTTGTGCAACTTCTTGAGCACCAAAAATTAGACTTGTTACAAAAATAGTACATAAAACACCTGTTGCAAAAGATGCTATGGTAATCATTAGTACAAAAATAGCTTTCCCATATGCTTCTTCAATGTTCGGCCCTAATAGTAAAATACATAAGATGTTTAACGCCATCGAATGCCATGTTGTATGGCCAAAAATATGTGTAAAAATTGTAATATAGTCAATAATGGAAGAGCGGTTAAAGGGGGTTTCGCTCAATGCGTTTCCACCCACAGAAAAAAAACTTTCGACAAGTCCCGGTATTACAGTACTCTGCAATAAAAAGATCAGTATACATAAGAAGGAGAAAATGAGTGTTACCGGTGCGTTATAGCGAATACTTATTTTTTTTCTTGCCATAGTTACAGTTTTTCGTTTAAGGTTATTGTTACAGGGCAATGGTCTGAGCCCATAACCTCTTGCAATATGGCCGCTTTTTCTACTTTTCCCATAAAGCTTTCATTTACGCACGCATAGTCAATACGCCAGCCAATGTTTTTTTCGCGGGCTTTAAATCTATAGCTCCACCATGAATACTGATTTTCTTCTTTGCAGAAGTGTCTAAAAACATCAACGTATCCAGAAGTTGTAAAAGTATCCATCCATGCTCTTTCTTCTGGCAAATAGCCTGGGTTACCTTCATTTTGCTTTGGGCGTGCTAAATCGATTGGCTTGTGGGCTATGTTATAATCGCCACACAGTACAATGTTTTTTCCTGTTGATACTAAATTATTGCAAAGTTCAAGCATGGCGGTACAAAATCTTATTTTATAGTCAAGCCGTGCCCCTGCATCTTGACTATTTGGAAAGTATGCACTAATTACGCAAATGTTTCCAAAATGTGCAACAAGAACGCGTCCTTCATCGTCAAACTCATCAACGCCCATTGTTGTTACTTTATCGGCCTCTATTTTGCTGTATATTGCAACACCAGAATAGCCAGCTTTTTTTGCCGAAGCCCAATATGCATGGTAGCCTTCCGGTTTTAAAAGATTTTCTGAAAGTTGTGAGGGATTTGCTTTTGTTTCTTGTAAGCATACAACATCGCCATTACTTGCCTGTAGCCACGTTAAAAAGTCTTTTTTTTCTACGGCTCTTATACCGTTTACATTCCATGAAATAATATGTGCCATATGAGTATTGTAGCGTATTTTTATATTTCGGGCAATGGGGATTGCTTGTGTCATTTTGACTCAGTTTTGCACATGCAATAATGTGCTGTGTCATTATGTCTCGTCCTATTTTTTTAGTAGCGTTTATTTCGGTTTATTAAAATTTCGAAGCATTGTTATTTTGTTGTATTACAAAGAATTAAAAAAATATATTAATTTAAAAAAAGTTGGCACGCATATTGCAATATGTTTTGTGTAGTGAAAAGATAACATTGCTTCAAACTATGAAGCATAGGAGAAATATATGAAAAACAATGATGAAGTATTAGGATTATATCTAAAGGATATTAACAGATTACCACTTTTAACTCGCGAAGAAGAAGTTGAGCTTGCAACAAGAGCTGCAAAAGGTGATAATCTTGCAAAACAAAAAATTGTTAACGCAAATCTTAGATTCGTTGTAAGTGTTGCGAAAAAATATCAAAATCAGGGTTTAGACCTTGTTGATCTAATAAGTGAGGGCAACATTGGTTTAATGACTGCTATAGAAAAATTTGATGTGTCAAAGGGATACCATTTTATTTCATATGCAGTATGGTGGATTCGACAAGCTATATTAAAAGCAATTTGCGAAAAGTCTCGACCAATCCGCCTCCCATTAAACAGGGCAAACGAACTTGTGCAAATTGAAAAAACACGAAAACAAATTGCTGGACATAAAACCGATGAAGAAGAAATTAAAGAAATTGCAGAAGTTCTTCATATGTCGGCTGAACATGTTAGAGACATTCTTAATATTGCAAAAGACATGGTATCTTTAGACTCAACGGCTGGGACCTCAGAAGTAACCTCTTTTGCAGATTTTATTGAAGATGAACAATACGATTCTCCTGAAGAGTATGCAATTTCTGTTACAATGAAAGATGATATAGAATCTGTGCTTGAAACATTGCCTGCAAAAGAAGCCGATGTATTACGTTATCGCTTTGGCTTAAATGATGGGAAATCTATGTCGTTAAAAGAAGTAGGAGATGTTTTTAATTTAACAAAAGAGAGAATTCGCCAAATAGAAAAAAAGGCAATACGACATTTACAGCAGCCTAGTCGCATGGAACGATTGGAAGCATACGTGGCATAATACGTAAAATCACCTCCTCCGTGGGTGGTTTTACTATCGAGTTTTAGTTGCAACTGTAGTGGTTTATTAATAAGCCACTACAGTTTTTTTCTTATGTACTATCACTTTTTAACAAACAAATAACCTGTGCACTCACCGCATTGCCTTGCCCAATGTCGCCCAACCCTTCGGCTGTTTTTGCCTTAACAAATACGCATTCTTTTTTACAGTCCAAAATGCTTGCAATGGATGCAATCACTTTTTCTCGCCATGGTAAAAATTTAGGTTTTTCGAGTTGCAAGACGCAATCAATGTTTTGAATTTGCCAGCCTTCTTTTTGAACTTTTTGCCAAGCAGTTTGTAAAAGGAGGGCGGAGTTTGCGTTTTTCCACTTGTTGTCGCTTGGGGGAAAAAGCTCGCCTATGTCTCCTATGCTTGCCGCTCCTAAGAGGCTATCGGTAATGGCATGTAACAAAACATCACCATCTGAGTGGGCAACTTCGCCTTTATCAAAAGGAATATGTACACCGCCAATCATTAACTTTCGCCCTTCTTCTAAGAGGTGTAAATCGCTTCCGAGGCCTGTTCTATACGTTAGGTTTTTACTCATATGGTTTTCCAAATCTTGCTTAAATGTAATTTTTATATTGCGTGTGTTACCTTTCACCGTGTATACATCGCCTATATATTTAGCCCAAATTTCTGTGTCGTCAGTATATTCTTTTTGGTCTATGGTTGCTTTTTTGTGTGCGTCAAAAAGTTCTTGAAAGCGAAAGCACTGTGGGGTTTGCACTGCTGCTAAGGTAGAGCGAGTTAGGTGTCGAATAATTTTCCCACTTGAGTCTATCTCTTTTTGAGTGTCTACTGGGGGAATAGCTGGAACAGATGCTCCTTTTGAATGTGCAACTTCCACTCCTTTTTTTATTATGTCTATTGAAACAAAAGGGCGGGCGGCATCATGAATAAGTACCAAGTCTGCATTTGTTTTTGCATTATTAAGGTTTTCCAATGCACAAAAAATTGATGCTTGTCGTGTAGCACCGCCTGTAATAAATTTTGGTTTAATTTTAAGGGTTTTAAGCGATTCTTTCACAAAGGGGCTTGAAATCAAAGCCTCTTTTGCTTCTTCTTTGAAACTGTCACCAGGAATAGTTATTATAAGGTTTGATAGTATATATTTTTTGTTTTCTAAAAAATACTGTAAAAAAGCTTCTGTGCTGCAAGAAAGAACGGTTCCTTCTTTTTGTGATGGAAATAGTGTTGATTGTAAGGGTATAAATTCTTTTTTTTGCCCTGTCTTAAAACGAGAAGAGGTTCCTGCAGCTGTTACCACAAGGGCTATAGTAATAGCATCTTTGTTCATTTTAGTTAATCGTCGTCACTAAAATCATCATCGTCGTCGTCAAGTATAATATCGTCATCTTTATCATCTTCGAAAAATTTACTATTTGCCAAAGATTTTTTTTGCTCAGTTTCTTGTCCTAATGGCTCAAGCTTTTCATGCAAAAGTTGTTCTACTTCTTTTGGACTTAATTCAAGTGCAGAAGCAATTTCATCTTCCAGTAGTTTTCTTGCAGAATCGTAAAGTTTTCGCTCTAATATAGGGAGTTCTTTTACCTTGCTTCTGTGGTACAAAGAACGAACTATCATTGCAATATCTTGCACAGATCCTTTTTTTAATAAATCCATGTTCAATTGATAACGTAATTTCCAGTCGGATGTAATTGGCTCAAAACTTTCACCAATAACATCAAGTGCTTTATGCACTTCTTCTGCAGAAACAATTGCTCGAATCCCTAATTCCTCACATCTTTCTACTGGAACCATAATAGTCATATCAGATACTTCGAGGTAAATAACATAGTACA
>CAZUPJ010000091.1:0-6406 GCA_964622185.1 uncultured Treponemataceae bacterium | reverse complement strand
CTTGTCCAAAGTCTTTTTTTATTGCTCTTGTTGCTTTTTTTCCCTTAATCCAAACACTTGGATGAGAAGTAAATAAGGCTAGAAGTTCACTTCGCTTTGAACCTTGTTTCTTTTGTTCACTCACTTTCTCTATAAGGTCAAACATTTCATTTTCTGCTTCACCAATAAAAATGGCATCAAAAAACTGTGCTAATGGTGCCGGATTTGTAACTCCACAACCACCAGCCATCACAATAGGATGTTCTTCTGTTCTGTCTTTAGCTAAAAGAGGAATATGACCTAAATCGAGCATAGCTAAAACAGAGGTCATACCTAGTTCGTATCCAATAGAAAAACCAAGCATATCAAGGCTGTGAAGAGGTATACCTGTTTCTAATGTGTAAAGTGGTATATTTTTTTTCAGTAATAAGTTTTCAAAATCTTGCTCTACGGAAAAAACTCTTTCACACGCAATGCTAGATTTTTCATTTAAGCCATTGTAAATAATTTTTACTGCTTGATTGCTCATTGCAATTTCATAAAGATCAGGGAAAGCAATACCAAATGTAAATTGAGCATCAGTTTTTATACTTTGACCGAATTCACCTCCTAAATAACGAGATGGATTTTGGATTGATTGAAATTCTGTTCCAAGTAATTCAATAGGATTTATTTTACGAATAATCTAACCGCCTGTAATATACATTTTTTAAGAGACCAACAGCAATCATAGCTGTCCAGAGAGAAGATCCCCCATAGGATAAAAAGAATAAAGGAATTCCTGTTATTGGCATTACTCCCATAGCAACACCTACATTGACCCAAAAGTGAAAGAAAAACATTGCGAGAATTCCAACAACAATATAATAACCAAAGGTGTTTTTTGCATTCTTCATAATATACAGTATCCTAAAAAATAATACACCATAAACTGAAAAAACAAAAAATATTCCTAAAAATCCTATTTCTTCTGCCATAATACTAAAAATAAAATCGGTACTTTGCTGAGGCAAGAATCTATAATGACTTTGAGTTCCTTGCAAAAAGCCCTGTCCAAACAAGCCACCTGAGCCAATTGCAATTTTTGATTGTATAATATTCCAACCTGCACCTAACGGATCTATGTCTGGATTTAAAAATACGATTAAACGCATAATTTGATAATCTTGTAAAATCATAGCTCCAAAAATTGATGCAATAAGAGAAACGGTCAGTATGCCAAATATATATGAAACCCAGTAATAGTACTTATTTTTATAAATCATTAATCCAATAAGTGAAATAAGTGCAACTGTTGCTAATGCTACAATAACAACAAGCCTAAGACGAGCATCAACAAAAACTTGTGCTAATGGAATAGTGTTATTAAAAATCTCTTCATTCAATATTGGTAAAACCGTAAAAAATATTGAAAATACTCCTGTACACAAAACTAAAAAAATATATTTAAGCGGTATTCCTGCAGCAAAAATCATAGCCAAAAAAATTGGTACATAAACACTTGAAGTTCCCATATCAGGTTGAATTAAGATTAAACCTAGAGGAACGCCCATAATAATAGCTGCAATAAAAAAGCGTTTTGCGGGAGCTGTTTTTTGAGAACGATCGAGATACCATGCTAAAAATAAAATATAGATAATTTTACCTAGTTCAGACGGTTGTATACCAAAACCTCCAAAGCCTAGCCAGCTTCTAGCACCATTGACAACTCTTCCAAAAAATAGTGTATATATCAATACAACAAGAAAAAGCAAATAAAAAGGAGGGACAAATCGAATAAATTTTCTGTAATCAAATATAGCACAAGTCATCATAATTACGAGACCAGCACTAGCAAAAACTATTTGTCTTACATACTCATTTGAAACAGAAACACCTTCTGAGTTTACGCTTGATGAATAAATAAAAAATATTCCTACTATTACTAGAGTCAATACACAGAAAAATAGGACATAGTCAAATAATCTAAAAATTAATAACTTTTTCATTCCTACTCCATTCTTCCAATAGGCCTTTGTAAATATTCAAAACCTAATGTGTTAATTGCCTCTTCATATGTTTGGTTCGCAAATATACCCTGGTAAATGATATTTGTTGCATACGGTGCCCACCACTCCCACTCATTTACAGCTTCTACAAGTACACAAACTACTACAGCTTCTTTCTCTGTTAAAGAAAATGGGTGACCATATGAAACAAACCATGAGTGCCAACTATTTTTAAATCCGGAAACTTCTGCTGTACCTGTTTTTCCTGAAATTTTCACAAGTTCATTTCGCAGAGGAAACTGAGCAGACCCATCTGCAACTGTGTATCTCAAATACTCTTTTAATGTTTTCCATGTATCCTTTTTTATATTTGATACATGAAGTGTTGTAGGTTCTATTTTTTCAATAATTTCGCCTGATATTGGATTTACTACTTCCTTTAATATATGTGGCTGATAAATTATTCCTTCATTTATTACCATAGCCATGGAATTTGCAACATGCAAAGGCGTAACAGTAGTGTATCCTTGTCCAATAGATAAGTTCATTGTATCGCCACCTAACCACTTTTCATGATAGCGACGCTCCTTCCACTCTTCTGTAGGTACAAATCCAGATTGAGAACTTGGAAGATCTATATTGAGAGGCAACCCATATCCAAACTCTTTACTGTAATCAAGAATTTTCTCAAGGTCTAAATAATCTCTACCTGCAGTCCAAAAATATACATTGCAAGAGTCTGCTAAGGCATCTTTAAGAGACTCATGACCGTGCCCTGGTATACCCACATGGCAACGAAAGTGTCGTCCTCCATATTCCATGTCTCCTTCGCATTCAATAGTTTTATGTAAAGGAATTGCAGCTTCTTCAACCAGTGCAGTTGCCATAATCGATTTAAACGTGGAAGCGGGTGGGTACTCCGCATTAACAGCTCTATTTAAAAATGGGTTTTGAGTATTTTGTGATAACCTATTGTACTCTTCAGAATAATTTTCTGAGTTAAACATGTTTGCATCAAAAAATGGATAAGATACCATTGATAGAATTTCCCCTGTATCGGGTTTTAATACAAGAGCAACACCAACCCTATCTCCAAGTGCTTTTTCTGTTAATTCTTGTATTCTTGAATCAATAGTTAATACTAAATTATTTCCCGGAACAGGCTCTACAATTATAGGAATATCGGAAACCAAACGTCCCCGAACATCAACAGTTCTAGACTCAGTACCAACGGCACCTTGAAGAATACTATCATATTGTTTTTCAATACCAGTTTTTCCGATAATGCTGGTAGTAGAATAGCCATCATTATAAAGAACTTGTAATTCTTCTCTTGTTATGTCTCCAACATAACCAACAATATGCGACATTGAACCCGAAAAAGCATAGTTTCTTACAGGTTTTGACCTCCAGGAAACACCAGGAAGGTCAACGATGTTTTCAGCAATATCTGTAATTACAGAAAAAGGAACAGGTGACTTTATTTCAATTTCTGTAAACGCACTTCGAACGTTTCTAGGAATTTTGTTTTCAATATCAGTTTTGGACATATCTAAAAAGTCAGATAATCTTACTAACACACTGTCAAAACGTTCTTGAGGAATTTCTGCGGGTGTAATATCTATAGCCCATGAATCATTATTTGTGGCTATAGGAAGTAATGCATTCCTGTCATAGATTTCACCTCTATTGGCAGGTATAGTTTTAACCTTACTAGAAATTAATTCAGATTGAATTCGATATTGAGTTCCTTCTACAATTTGCATTGAAAATAATCGCAGTAAATACGACAAAATTGTAATTCCTATTAATACACCGAAAATAATTATTGTTCGAAGTTTTAATTCAGGATTCTCTGCTTGGTCTTGAACATAATCATTATTATCTGTCATTTATATTACTCCGACTATAATCTATGGACAATACCGAAAACATGGATAAAAGACCAAAAATTACAGGTGCTAGTACAGCATTAAAAACACATTCAAACCAAAGTGTAGAGGAAAAAAGCGAGTATAATACAATTTTATTCGGATAAAAAAATGAAATAATAAATAAAAGTACTGCTTTAGAAATGGTTGCAATTACGGCAATTATTGATGGAATAACAATTCCCTTTGTGTGAACATTTAAATGTAACATACCTGAAAAAAAACCAAGAATAGTTCGTATCATAGAATTTAAGCCAAAAGGGCTTGCACTTAAAAAATCAATCATTAATCCTGAAAAAAAACCGGTAACTTGCCCAATAATAGGTCCATTTTTCATGCCAATGTATATAGTAGCTAAGAGCATAATATCTGGCATTACTGGCAATAACTGCCAGTTTGATAAAGCACTTGCCTCAATAAGAACAACAGAGATTATTAAAATGGATATTGAAATAATTTGTTTCATTTATTTCCCTCTGTGATGGATTGTAATGTTTCATTTAAGGTACTTGTGTCAACAATAAGAACTTCCTCAAGACGTGCGAAATCTATAATTGGCATAATTGAAATTGACAAAGAAGTATCATAGACAACAGCCGAAATTGAAGAAATTGTGCCTATTGGTGTTTCTCTCATATAATTATCGTTTTCGCCTGAAGTAACAATAACATCGCCATATTGCAAATCATCCAATACTCGTTTTTTTATATAATTGAGTGTTAATGCTCCATCGGAATTTCCGTTACCACTTACAAGACCTAAGTCACGCGTATTCTGTATGCGAGCAGATACATGAGAATTTAAGTCATATATAGGCATAATAAAACTTGTATACTGACCTACAGTTACTACTTTACCAACAAGACCAATATTACCATTTTGAATAGCAATTACAGGCATATTTTTCTGTATACCATGTTTACTACCTTTATCTACAGTTAATCCTGCGTAAAGACTTTCTGGATCTCTACCTATAATTCGGGCAGAATGAGATCTATACGAATATGCTTGAGAAAAACCAAGCAATTCGTTCAATCTATCATTTTCCTTTCTAATTTCTGCATTGTTACGTTGTAAGTATTCATAATTTTCTAATTTTTCTGTTAAAATTTGATACTCTTCACGGAGAGTAGCTAAATCAGCGATAGCAGTGAAAGTACTTTCTATGCCATTAACAACCGCAAAAACACCTCTTTGAGCCCCTGAAAATACTGAAAAACCCAATTGCTTAAAATTCAAAACAAAAACGCCAGTAGAAAGTGTTAAAAAAACTCCTGACACTATTACCAAAGATAATAGAAGAAGTAGAGAAAATCTTAATGGTTTTGATGCATGTAAGGTATCCATTAAAAAGAAAAGGCTCTATGAATTTAAGCTGTCATAAATACTTCTGTCACTTGACATGTCTTTAAATATCTCAAATGATTTTCCCGCACCAATTGCAACGCATTCTAAAGGAGACTCGACTAAAAACACAGGAACACCCGTTTCTTTTGAGATTAATTTTGAAAGACCTTTTAAAAGTGAACCTCCTCCAGTCATTACTATTCCTCTCTCTACAATGTCTGCAGCAAGCTCTGGCGGGGTTTTACCCAATGTTAGCTTTATCTCCTCAACTATTTGTGTTGTAGGATCTTTTAATGCTTCCCTTACCTCTACTGAATCTATTTCAAGCCTTCGAGGAAGACCAGTTATTGCATCGGTGCCCTTTATTTCCATTTTTTCTATATTTTTTTCAGGCGTTGCATTGCCAATTTCAATTTTTAATCGCTCTGCTGTTTGCTGACCAATAATAAGGCTGTGCTCACTTCGTACATATTTAATTATTGCTTCATCGAACTCATCGCCACCTATACGAATTGAACTTGTAACAACCATTCCATTCAAGGATATTACTGAAACTTCTGTAGTTCCGCCACCAATATCGCAAACCATATGTCCAGCTGGCTCATGAATAGGAATTCCAGCTCCTATTGCAGCAGCACGAGACTCTTCGATAACACTTACCTCTTTAGCACCTGCTTTCATTGCTGCTTCAACAACCGCTCGCCGTTCTACTTCAGTTATACAACTGGGAATTCCAATTTTCATACGTACAGATTTTATTACTTGATATTTAGGAATAATTTTGGAAACAAAATAGCGAATCATTTTCTCAGTGCTATTTATGTCCGCTATTACGCCATCTGCAAGAGGTCTAATAGCAGTAATATCTCCAGGAGTTTTCCACAACATTCTTTTAGCTTCTGCACCGACAGCTAAAACTTGACCTGTGCCTTTTTCTACCGCAACAACCGAAGGTTCGTTAATGACAATACCTTTCCCAGGAACATAAATAAGAGTATTACATGTTCCCAAATCCATACCTATATCTGTTGAAAATCTATCAAAAAAACCCATTACTCCAAACTCCCTTTTATTTCATTTTTAATCGTGCGCCTTGATGATTTACTTCAATTTCTAAAGCTTCTCTCCATTTTGCACGAGCCTTTACAAAATCTCCTTGTT
>CAZUPJ010000090.1:0-6489 GCA_964622185.1 uncultured Treponemataceae bacterium | reverse complement strand
AAAAGTATTATGCCTACAAGCAAAATACAAATAATTACAAATACAACTAATAAAATAATTCCTATAATACCCATGGTAACTCCCAATTTATTTTCTAAGTAAAAGAGCAAGCACTCTAACAATTATAATACCTCATATTAATTTTTTGTTCAAGTAGGTTTTCAAAAAAAACTATTAAACCTCTTTAATTTTTATTTCATTTATTGTACAATATTTACAGGCAAAAAAATGAAAGCAATGTAAAGGAGCGTTTAATGCAAAAAAACAAAATACCTGCGGCACCCTCAGTAAGAAGACTCCCCTCCTATTTAAATGTAATTAGAAATGTACAATCGCAGGGATTAAATCATATTTCAGGAACTGTAATTGCAAACGAGCTAGAGCTTGAGCCAATCCAAGTGCGAAAAGATTTAGCCATTACAGGGATTATAGGGAAGCCAAAAAAAGGGTATCCTGTCGAAGAGCTAATTTATGCTATTGAAAAGTTTTTAGGTTGGAGCAACCCCAAGGATGCTATTCTTATAGGCGCAGGAAACCTTGCAACTGCCCTCCTTGGCTATCAAAAATTTCAATTTCATGGACTAAACTTTGTTGCTGCATTTGACACAGATGACAAAAAAATTGGCAAGCAAATCCACGGCGTACCAGTCCTTTCATTAGCGAGTTTGCACGAAAACATAAAAAGCCTAAAACCTACAATAGCAATAATTACAGTTCCATCAACAGTAGCTCAAGATATTGCAGACAAAGTAATAGAAGCAGGTATTACTGCTATTTGGAATTTTTCAAATACGAAATTAAAAATTCCTAAAGGTATATCTTGCCAACAAGAAGATCTAACATCTGGATATGCTCTTTTAAGCCTAATGATGAACAACAAAAATAGTCATTACATAAAGGAATAAATGAATAATATAATTTCTGCAGACAAAAAAACTAATGACCAAGCTATACTTTTTAGCAATCGTATTTCAAAGCGATATAAGCATTTAAAAAAATGGGCAAAACGTGAATCGGTACAGTGTTTTAGATTGTATGACAAAGATATTCCTGAAATTCCGCTTTGCCTCGATATATACGCAAGCATTGAAGGGACCCTATATGCGGTTCTTTTTTTATATGAAAGACCATATGAAAAAGATGAAAAAGACGAAAATATTTGGCTTACAAATATGGAACAATGCATTGTTGATACACTGGGAATAGGAAAAGCAAATATATTCACAAAAAAACGAAAGAAGCAAAAAGAAGGTCAATACGAAAAGATTACAAAAAATGAGTTTTTTATCACTGTAGAAGAAAATAGCTCTCAATTTCTTATAAATCTTTCTTCATATGTAGATACAGGTCTTTTTTTCGACCATCGCCCCTTACGAAGTATGGTAAAAGAGCAAAGTGCAGGAAAACGCGTATTAAATCTTTTTTGCTATACAGGATCTTTTAGTGTACATGCAGCAAGGGGCGGTGCAAAGGTTGTAGACTCGGTAGATTTTTCAAAAACGTATTTATCGTGGGTTTCAAAAAACTTTGATATAAACAATCTTTCAACAAGCACAAACCATCACATAATAAATGAAGATGTGTTTACTTTTTTACGAAAATCATCAAGCACATGGGATTTAATTATTTTAGATCCACCTACTTTTTCCAATTCAAAAAAAACAGAAACAGTACTGGATATAAACAGAGATTATGCTGACTTGGTAAAATTATGTATAAAACACTTAACAAAAAATGGAACACTTTATTTTTCATCAAACTCAAGAACACTTAAATTTGATGAAAATCTTTTTGCAAATGACGGTGTGTCAATACATGATATAACGCAAAAAACGATTCCTGAAGATTTTAGAAATACAAAAATACATCGTTGTTGGGAAATTAGGAAAATATAAAAGACACTATTCAAAACATATAAAGAGTTTAGTGCAAAACCTGTTGTTAGTACAGTGTTCATAACTTCCTCAAAAAAAAGGAAGTGTTTTATAATTATAGTGCAAACTTTGCAAGTCGCTCGACAGCTTCTAGCACTGATTCTCGATGTCCAAAAGAACTAAAGCGAATAAAGCTTTCTCCGGCTGGACCAAATCCTACACCTGGCGTTGTAACTATATGACATTGGTTTAGTATTTCATCAAACACTTCCCAACTTTTTTTACCAGGGAACTGCACCCATAAATATGGAGAGTTACCATCACCAAAGATATTAATTCCTAAGCTTTGGAAATTTGGTTTTAAAAGTGCTTCTTTAATGAGCCGTACATTTTCTAAGTAGTAATCTACCAAGCCTTTCATTTCTTTTAGGCCTTCATCATCAAGGGCTGCTAGTCCACCTGCTTGTGCAATGTTAGAAGCACCATTAAAGATTGTTGTCATAATACGGTTCCAGTCGTTAATAATTGGAGTTCCATCAGCATATTTTAAATTCTTTGGAACAACTGACCATCCTAAGCGCACCCCTGTAAAACCGATTGGTTTAGAAAATGAGTTTATTTCAATGGCACAGTCTTTTGCTCCTTCTATTTCAAAAATTGTTTTAGGGATTCCTTCTTCTCTTACAAACGCAAAGTATGCTGCATCATAAATAATAATACAGCCCTTTTCTTTTGCAAAGTTGACAAGCTTTGTTAACTCTTCTTTTGTAGAACTAGCCCCTGTAGGGTTATTTGGTGAGCAAAAATAAATAAGCGAGTTTTCTTTTACAACAGATAAATCGGGGAAAAAGCCATTTTCTTTTGTACAAGGCATATATACAATACCAGCATAGCCGTTTTTTCCTTCAGGTTTTGCCCCTGCTGCTCCAATTAATACAGAGCCGTCAACATATACAGGGTACGCAGGATCTTGAACTGCAACATTTACATCTCTCCCAAAAAGGGTTTGAATACGACCAATGTCACATTTTGCACCATCTGAAATAAAAACTTCATCTACTTCAACCATTCCAGGATAAAATACCTTTGCTATTTTTTCACGTAAAGTAGTGTTTCCTTGCTCATCGCCATAACCTGAATACCCTTCTCGCGTGCCTAATCCTTCTACATAGTCAATCATCGCTTGTTTTATATGGGGTGTAAGTGGCTCTGTTGTATTTCCGATTCCTAAACTAATTATATTTGCACTAGGGTTTTTAGCAGAAAATTCCCTTCTTCGTTTTGCAATTTCTGGAAATAAGTATCCTGCAGCAATATTTTGTAAACCTTCGTTTCTTTTTATCATTTCTTTGGCTCTCCACATAATGGTATTTTTGCAGAGTATAGCACAAAGAAACGTTTATGTAAATAACAGGGAAAAGTTTTTAATTTTTGGAAGTTCTAATATAATAATTCCTAACTTACCCCCCCCCAAAAAAAAGGGTTACTCTTCAAATCATAAAACTGTTACACCTTTTTATATTTCATAGCCAGCATTTTACCTAAATCTTTCTATGGCTTCTTTGTTTAGACCCGTTAATTTTTCAATAATAGCTATATCAAAGCCTTCTTGTAACGCTTTTTTTGCAACCTGTTCTATGCCTTGTTCTATGCCTTGTTCTATACCTTGTTCTAACCCCTGTTCCATGCCCTTTTTCCGACCTTCTTCAAGACCGATTTTACGATATTCTTCCAGTTGCCTTTCTGCTTCTTCTTTCATTAGGTCATCTCGCATAAGACGTCCTATTTCATCATAATAGGAAATGAGTCTTTGCGTATATTCCACAGAATCTTCAGGATCTCGACTCAATTCTTGAATTTTATCATATGCTTTTTGTAAGTATGGGTATTTTTCAACTATTTGTATCGCATCCATCTTTTTTTCCACCTTAATAAATTCCAACCAACTTATAAG
Organism: uncultured Treponemataceae bacterium; assembly: GCA_964622185.1. Lineage (GTDB taxonomy): Bacteria > Spirochaetota > Spirochaetia > Treponematales > Treponemataceae > CAYJFX01. Next base: position 2,661 of record CAZUPJ010000090.1, on the reverse strand, counting down.
TCGTTGTTCTTTTTCATCACTGGTTGTTTCAAGCGGTATTTTTGGAAGTTCCAGTGTAATAATTTCCAACTTATCCGAAAATATTGATTTATTTTGCAAATCACAAAAGTGATACACATTTTTATATTTCATACTATCATGGATTAACTCATAATTCAAGACCAAAATTGAGATAGTTTTTGAAATTGATGCATAGTAATTGCCTTTTGTTATTTGTTCCGTTACAAGGCGTGAAAGATAATACAATGCCCTTTCTCTAAAAAATAAGTTATCACCAACCTGGATTTCTATGTGTATTACTTTTTTTGTTTTTGTTTTTACCAAAATATCAAGCACGCCATACTTGTCTTTATCATATTCTTTTAAAAACGCAGTGTTTTCAAAAGACACTTCATCGTACTCATCTTTTGGTATATCCAAAAGAGATTGTAAAAAATCTACTAAAAAATCTTTATTTTCTTCACTTCCAAAAAACTTCTTAAATGCAAAATCTACTTTTGGAGAGATGATTTCTTTTCCCTCCTGTAACCTAAAAATAAATTCTGGAATGTTAATTTCCATGTATATGCCTCCAAGGATATAGTAGTATTAGTAAAATTACTACACATATATTATAGTCATTTAGGTTGCGTTTTACAGAAGATTGAGAAAAAAATTATTATTCACCAAAGAACTAAGCAGACAAAAAAAAGAGGCTGCCATGCACTTATGACAACCTCTTTAATTGTTACGTAAAAAATAAAACTAATTTATATTTTTTTTGTGTATGTAATAGCACCAGCACGTTTAAAACTATTATTGCTTAAAGTAGCTGTTTCGCTCGTTCCGACAAACGATCCTGTGGTATGCGTAAGAGTTAACTTAGTTCCCACTACAGACCATGTTCCTTGAGCCAGAATTTGGGGAACTCCATTAATATCATAACCATCCATAAATGTTTTATCTGCCTTTAGTTCAATAAATACAGTACGCCCTTGCTGTGTTCCTTCATATCGACCAACATTAGGATCAACAGTAACGCTACTACCACTACCACTACCACTACCACTACCACTACTACCACCTGCTGCATTATCACAGCCCACAAAAGCAAACACAGCCATTAACACCAAGAGTACAATGGCACCTTTTTTGAAAAAATCTCTCATTTTTTCCTCCTAATTTTTTTTAGCAATTTTATCATTGGTATTAGCGATAAAATTGGTAGCATAAAAAAACATTTTTATGCACATATACTGTGTTTTACAGCTTCAAAAAAATTACTATGAATATAGCAAAAACATTTGAATGTAAAAATACTCTACTTCTAAGAGATTATCGCAACATAACATAGAAGTCAATGTGAATTTGACGAATAGGTATTTTACTGTGACGAAAAGGATATTTTGTAACAAAGCTCTTGCTTTTTTTTTACAAAAATGTATACTTTTCGTACTATATGAGAAGAGGAGCACAAAAACTTGAAAAAGATTATTTGGAACGATGAATATTGTACTGGTGTTGATTCAATAGATAAGCAACACCAAAAACTTGTTGAAATAATGGGAAGCTTTTATGATGCTCTTATGGGTAACAGAGATGAATACTTAGTACAAAGGATTGAACTTTTAAAAGATTTAGTCGACTATACAGTATATCACTTTCATTATGAAGAAAAACTTTTTGAAGAAATAAATTACTATGCAAAAGTGCCTCATGCATTACAACATAGCATGTTTGTAAATCAGGTAGGAACACAAGTTGAAGATTTACTTCAATCCGATATTGAAAAAGGTGCAGAATTTTATGATTTTTTAATGTCGTGGCTACTAACCCATATTTCAAAATCAGATAAATTATTTTGCCAAAAATATTTGTCAACAAATTAATAATTACATTCTTTTTATTTCATCCAAATTTTCTTGAGTCATAGGGCTTGCAGCTTTTAGGATTGCTGCATGTATTGTCATTGTAGCAGCACCTTCCAGTACTTCAAGCTTATCAAACGCTTGTAATAGTGTTTTTCCAACTGTAGTTACTCCGTGATTTTTCATTACTGTTATATCAGCTTTCGTTAAACTACTTGCAACAATGTCTGCTAAACCACCTGTTCCCATAAGTGCATAATTAGAATAATCAACATGTTTTAAAACAAGGTATGCTTCCGCTGTGAGCGTAATATCTATTTTCATATCCATTGCAGCAAAAGTAGATGCCGTAACAGGATGTGCATGTACAATGGCAGAAATATCTGAACGTGCTTTATAAATTGCAATGTGCATTCCTGCTTCTATACTAGGCTTTAAATGTGGTGTTAAGTTTTCGCCGTCTAGTGTCATAAGCCCAATTTGGTCAGCTTGTATTCTGCCCTTGTCTAAACTTGATGGGGTAATAATAATATGTTTATCATCCAGTTTCAAGCTTACGTTTCCGCCAGATGTTGTGGTTAACTTTTGGGTATAAAGACGCCTCATAAAATAGGCAAGTTCTTCTCTCTGTTCTAAACAAGATTCGTATAAATTCATTTCTTCTCCAAAGGTAATTACTGAGTCTCATAAAAAATAAGGCAGAAATGATGTATGTATCACTCCTGCCCATCAAAAATAGTAACTAGTAATTAGTAACTGTAACTTAGTATACTTTACAGATAGGACCAAATGTGTCTGCAGCAAGAGCAGCTCC
>CAZUPJ010000089.1:0-6619 GCA_964622185.1 uncultured Treponemataceae bacterium | reverse complement strand
AGCCTTTTTACAACATCTTCGTCAGCAATAGTAAAATTTACAACCGAATCAATGCTCATAATAGTTTCTAACCCTTCTGCTTGAGCTATTGTACGTGGAAATCCGTCTAAAATAAATCCATTTGCAACATCATCGTTTGATAGTCTATCTTTTACAAGTTCTATCGTTAAATCGTCACTTACTAGAGCCCCTGAATCAATCACAGACTTTACCTTCAGCCCTAATGGACTCTGAGCCTTTATAGCATCACGAAATATTTCCCCAGTTGAAATATGAGGAATACCATACTTCATTGAAACAACGGCAGCCAATGTTCCCTTCCCTGCACCGGGAGGTCCTAAAAAAATAAACTTCATACATTCTCCATAAAACAGTTTTACTTTTGCATCCTTTTCGACAAAGAATATAGCACGTTATGATTTTTTTTGCAAGTATTTATAGATGATTTGAAAATATAAAAAACCTCTTTTGATTAAACAAAAGAGGTTTACATCAGTCTATAAAAAAACTAAAATGCGAAGGCTTCATCTTCAAGCTCTTGCACCAACTGAACCAGAGCTTCTTGATTTAATTGCTCCATAATTGTTTCTAAGTGAGTTGGTGAAAAATAAAGACGCAACACTGGAGAATATATACTTGAGTCCCCACTGTCTGTTGTTTTTTCTACCATAAGCTCAAAATATGGTTTGTTTTTTTCTAAATATTTATAGTTCGTTTGAAAAGTTGTGGTGTTATTTCTTGTAGCACTGACTACACCCCAAGATACTGACATTGTACCTTCGTTAAAGAAATTTTTTCTTGTGGGCTCTCGCTCCACAAGAGCAGAATCATCACCGTCAAGATATGCACTATATTCTTTTGCATACATTGTAATCCCCTCTTCTACCTGTGTTCTTTCTTCTCCTTCAAACAAAAGAACATAGGCTGTCATGCCATCGCGCAAATACATTTCAACAATGTTTGTCCTGGGAATAAAATATGTTTCAATTTCTGTTGGCGTAAGTTTTCCAAAAGATTCTCTAAGACATAAAATGTTTTCAAGTTGAATAGGACCAAAGTCTCCAATAAAATTAGGGTCTTCTTCTGCTTGCTCGGGGGTGCTTTCACAAGAAAAAAACAACCACATAGCAACACATACTAATAACAATACAGCATTTTTCATTTTCATATAATCCTCTCCATGCATTATGTACACATTATAAACCAGAATAAACATACACAACGTTGAAGCATATTCTACCTACTTTCACATAATTTGACAAGTAGAAAGAAGCAATAATACCAGTTATTTTTTTAGAAAAACAAGCTACTTTATTGACAATACGCTTCATTTTTCGTATATTTAGAACATAATACTATAATTAGGATTGTTGAAAATAGATCTTTTCAACAGTACCGACTATATTCCTTTGGAGGATTACACATGAAGGTTACACCTTTAGCAGACAGAGTACTTGTACAAGTTGAAAAAACAGAATCAAAAACAGCAAGTGGAATTATTATCCCAGACACAGCTCAAGAAAAAACTCAAATTGCAGTAGTTGTTGCAATTGGCGACGATTCTGAAAAAATCAAAGTAACTGTAAAACAAAGAGTTATGTATGACAAATATGCAGGAACTCAAGTCAAGATTGATGGTGAAGATCACTTAATTCTAAAAGCAGAAGATATTATTGCTATTATTGAATAGGTGCAAAAATATCTTTTTGCCTCACTTTTTTAAGTAAAGCTGTCCCACTGAGGTCAGCTTTTTTTATAGGTTACCATAAAAAAATATGGAGTATTTATGAACTGTCCCTTTTGTGAAAATACAGCAATAAAAGAATATAGTTTATCAAAAAAGTACTACCACTGCGAAGCAAACAGAAATAATGGCTGTGGCGGATTTTTTGTACATAAAAGTTTTTTTGACAGCACTGAAGAACAAAAAAAACGATATTTACAACATAAAAACGAACTAAATATTCAAAGCGAAAAGAATGGGTATAGAAAGTACTTAGAAAAATTTGTATCAACAGTGCTAACCTATGTTGATGATCAAGATAAAAACATACATACTCTTTTTGATTATGGGTCAGGACCATCCCCATCATTGGTAATGCTTCTAGAAGAATACAACCAAACATCCTTTTTTTCAAACGATGTTAGCATAAAACACTGGGATCCTTTTTTTTATCCTGATGGAGATTTTTTTACAAACGGTGCGGATATTGTATTTTGTCTTGAAGTGATAGAACATTTTGAAAAACCACTAGAAGGCTTTAACGGATTAGCAAAATCCTGTGCAAAAGATGGCCTCATTGCCATACAAACACAGCTAGCACCGAACACTTTTGAGGAATTCAAAACATGGTGGTACAAAGAAGATTCAACTCATGTAAGTTTTTATTCACTTAAAGCAATAAAAGAGTGTGCAATAAGAGCAGGATTAACTTTTGAGGCAGAAAAAAACGGTGTTGTTTTTTTAAGCAAAAAATAGCTTTTTTACAACACAAGTTATTGACACATTTTTTATTTTTTGATATATTATTTGAACTGGGGGTGTAGCGAAGCTGGTTATCGCGTCGGCCTGTCAAGCCGAAGATCGCGGGTTCGAGCCCCGTCACTCCCGTAAAGTTCATCTTTTTAGATGGACTTTTTTTTTGCACCTATGCAGGGTTTAAATTGGTGCTTAGACAAAAATGTTTGTTCAGTGATGAGCTTTTCGGACTTTTTTATAGACCCTGTTTATATATTTAAGGGCTTGTTTTAAACAAGCCCTTTCTTTTTAAGGATTATTTTTCAATGATGCAATCAACAGAAGAAAAGCTATAAACACTTTTAGGAAGTATCACAGTAATACTTCTTATTTTTAGATTCACAATCGTGTAGCCATATATAAATAATACGACATTGACAATACTACATGATTTATGTATACTCATGGCACCTTTTTTATGATAAATTCCATAAAAGCATCGTAAGGAGAAAATAGTGAAAAAACATAGCAACATTGAAAGAAAATTTATTCCAGTACAACTTGTAAGTCTTTTATTTTTAGTTATTCTTGTATTTACCGCTCTTAATGCTATTTCAGTGGTAGATAATACTCATAATAAAATTATTGAAAACAATGTTAATGGTCAACATCAAATTAACCGAATTATTCAAACCATGTATTTATGCCGCGTATTAGGTAGAGATATTCTTCTTCAAGAAGACGAGGAATTACGAGAGGGTTTATATGAGAGATACCTCAATGCTTTTACTTTACTTGATTCTTTAATGGATGAATATCTTGCAAGCGCAGCAGAAGATAAAGCAGAAAGTTTTAAGGCAATTATTTCAGACAAAGAATTGTATAAAGAGGCAATGATTTTATCTGCTGACTTAAAAAATGAAGGAAACCAAGATATTGAAGCTCTTGCAGCGTTAAGAAGTGTTACCCCAGTTGCAAATGCTTTTTTTGGTAGCATGGAACAATTACTGCTAGATGAACAAACGGAGGCAGAGCTTCAGTATGATTCAGTACCTCAAATTGTTCGCAATGTTGCTATAATTTGTATAAGTATAACACTACTTGCAATTATTACTATTTTCTTTGTATTAAAGAGTCTTAGCAAAAAAATGAGCCAACCATTTAAGCAAATTGCAAAAGAATGCGATGTGTTGGCAAAAGGTGATTTTACAGGAGAAACACCTTCATTTGCAACAACTGAAGCACAGGAAATTGCAGATGGGTTAAATCAAATACGCTCAAATATGACAGGACTCATTGAATTATTGTATTCATCAACGCAGAACATTACCAACGTAAATGGAGAATTATTTCAAACTACTCAAACAACACTAGAAAGCATTCAACAAATGGAAAAATCCATTACAAATATTTCAACACAAGTTTCATCTGTTATGCAAGGGACAAGCGAAGCTGTTGGTAATATAGAAAAATCAATTTCAAGTCTAGATAACCAAATCACAAAACAATCATCATATCTAGATAACTCTTCTAGTGCAATAAAAGAAATGAGCGAAAATATTTCATCAATTGACCAGAGAGCAACAACAATGAGTGACTTGGTAAATAAACTTGTTGGAAATGTTGAAAAAGAACATGCTTTCATTGAAGAATCAAATGGGAAATTACAAGGTGTTAGTAGAGACTCTGTTTCTTTAATAGAAATAAATGACCTAATTGCAAACGTTGCGGCACAAACAAATTTACTTGCTATGAATGCTGCTATTGAAGCTGCACATGCAGGCGATGCCGGCAAAGGATTTGCCGTTGTTTCAGATGAAATTAGGAAACTCGCTGAAACTACTTCAAATCAATCAAAAAATGCAAGTAGCGTTATAGTTTCAATTAAAAATGATATTGAACAAGTTGTTGTTTTCTCAGAAAACTTGATTAATGCGGCAACTCTTACGATGGAAGTAATAAAGCAAGTTTCTCAAATTACTGAAGAAGTGAAAAGCGCAATGCAAGAACAATCAATTGGATCCCGCCAAGTTCTTGATGATATGATAGGGGTTGAAAAAATCACCCATGAAATTCGCAAAAACTCAGGAGATATTTTAGAGGTAACAACTCAAGCACGAGCTTCAGATGCAGAATCAACACAACGAATTGCATCCCTCATAAAAAAGATTGAATCTGACATTGAAAGTATAGCAATTTCTGCAAATACTGTTGTAAACAGAGTAGAAAGTGGTAAAAATAGTGTTACTTCATTAAACGATTCTGTTTCACAATTTACTATATAATTTACGCATAAAATTCCAAGTAAAAGGCTTTTAGAAAAGATCTAAAAGCCTTTTATTATTTTCAGCCCATAAAAATCTGTGGATTTTAAATGACCAATTTTGATGGCAAAGCGAAAAATTATTGCACAACGAAGAAGATTCTGCCAGATAAATACGAGGCAGAATCAGAATGATGCCCTAGGTGGAACCATTTTACTAACGCTCGCTATCTATACCCTAACAATTATTACTTATGCATTATTAATTAATTATCTTCCCCTTCCCTTTTGTTAAATCAACCACATACGTTTTTAAGCCTTCTAGTTCTGATTCGACTATCATTCCTGAAATAGTAATTCCTACGGCAAAATCTTCAGTTACATCGCATACATTAAGCGTTTGAACATATCGTTTTGCAAGTTCATATTGGTCATAGCTTACAGAAAATGAAAAAGGAATTCGTTCCACAAGTTCTTCTGTTTCAATAAGTGCAAGAACTGACTTTGCAGATTCTGAATAGGCTTTGACAAGACCTCCTGTTCCTAAGAGTGTTCCTCCAAACCATCTTGTAACTGTTACGAGAATGTTTGTACACTTTTTACCTTTAAGAACATCTAATACAGGACGCCCTGCAGTTCCAGATGGCTCACCGTCATCACTCAGGCCATACACTTCAGCATTTTTTCCTACAGCAAAAGCATGTACAACATGGTTAGCATCTGCATATAATTCTTTTAATGATTTTAGTTTTTCTCTCGCCTCACTTTGCGTAGTTACAGGAAAAGCCTCGGCCAAAAAGCGAGAGTTTTTAAAAAACAGTTCTGTTTCGCAAGGCTTTAGTAATATGTCCATAAAATTTATTCAGATTCGGTTTCTGCATCAGATTTTTTTTGTAAATCATGATAATCAGGTAAACTAATAATTCGTTGATCAATCTCCTCTATTGCAGGAGGTGAGTCAAAATAGGCAACATACCATGCTGCAAAAGCAATACTAAAACGCATAATACTAATGTACAAACAAACTGAGTAGGCAAAACTTAACACAGAAGATATACTTACAAAGATAGTAGATGTTGCATCAAAACTTGGTACAAACGTAGGAAGTTGTATAATTATAAAGGATGCTATGCCTACTGGCAAGTAATACTGTGCACTTTTTATGCATAATATTATGAAAGCAATTTTTTTTCCTTTGGTGATTTCTAGACTTTGTTTAATTGCAGCATGTACCGTAATACGAGAGTTTTCATACAGCAAAAACCATGCAAAAGCAAAATTAATATACAGTATTGAAAGCACTATCGCAGATACAATTCCAAGTATTGCAATAAGCATTTCAAATTCAATAATAATAGTTTCAGTAGAAATGAGCATTGTAAAAACTACACCTACGATAGAAAGAATGATGATATAAATAAGGGTAAAAATTAAGCCTAATAAAAAGGCTCTTTTAAAATCTCTAAATCCTGAAAAAAGATGTCCTAGTACTGCATATCGATGTGCATACAACAAAAAAACAAGCACAAAGAAACCATATTGTAACACGTACTGAAGTGACGAAAAAACCAAAGCTGTTACGATAATCATTATAATAGAGGTAGCATCCATCGTAGAGCTCATTATTGCACTTGCCATAGGAACCATTGTAAATGCCATCATTGCAGTCGTAATAATTCCCATAATAAGAAGTGAAATGACAAACTTTGGAAGATTACTTGTCATACATTCTTTTATGTTTTTTACCAAATCAGTTGTCATACGAACCTCCTCTTACAATAAATCAAGTTGGCCTTTTCCCTTCGCTTTTGAAACGCCCACTTTTTGCACTTCTCTACTAGCTAGACGAACACCTTGTGCCTTTAAGCCTTTTTCTTCATAATCTTCGGCTTTAAAAA
>CAZUPJ010000088.1:0-6635 GCA_964622185.1 uncultured Treponemataceae bacterium | reverse complement strand
GGCAGTATCCTGTGTCCATTGCAATTCGCATTCAACCTGCACAAATAATGGGGAAAGGTATATGATTTTTAAACTAGCATTAAAAAACTTACTTATACAAAAAAAACGGTATGCCCTCATGTCAGTTGCAATTGCACTTGGCTTTTTTTTAATGACCATACTTTCTGCACTATCTGAAGGAGCACTTGAAACTATTCGTTTAAAATCGGCTCGCTATTTTTCAGGTCAATTATGCATTTATGGCTTATCTGGAATAGTTAGAGAAGTTGAAAACCCCGATTATTTAATTGAGAAAATTATGAATGAATCTTTACCCGTTGAAACAGTTTCGAAACGTTCTATTTTATATGATAACTCTGAGTCAAAATTGTTTTTTAATGGATCATATGTCTTGATTCGCAAAGTAATTGGAGTAGATTTTGATGCTGAGAAAAAACAATTGGAAACATTACCTTTTGTTTCGGGTGGTATAGGAGATGGTGTTGTAATAAGCCGTGCTATAACTGACGATATAGGAGCACAAGTTGGTGATACAATAACACTTAGTGCCAATACAAGAACAGGTCAAGTAAATACGCTTACTGTACCAATTGTAGGTATTTTTGATGAAGTAAATTTATTTGGGTATTCTATATATATGAGCAGAAAACTAGTTAATAGTTTAGCAGGACTTAATGATAATTACGTTTCTGAAATAGCAGTTTATACAAAAAACGGAGTTTCACTTACTTCTCTTGGTAATACATTACGTACACTTTTACAAGGTGACATAAGGGTACTACCTCCTGTTTATAATAGAGATGAATTTCTAAGTACCTTAGAAAGTGTTCCACACGGAGAAAGAGCACTTGCAATTGTAAGTATCGATGCCCAACTTGAAGAAGTAACAATGCTACTTACAGCTTTTGAAATTTGTACATACTTTGTGTTAATAATCTTTATGCTTATTACGGCTGTAGGCATAATAAATACTTATCGAGTAATAATTTATAACAGAACAGGTGAAATAGGCACCATGAGAGCTCTGGGAACACACAAAAACACAATATTAAATCTTTTTTTAGTTGAAGCTCTATTGCTAAGCCTTTTTTCCATTGTAACTGGGTTCATTGGTGCTTTTTTAGCATTGCAATTTACGAATGTGTTTACACTTAGTGCTAGCCCTGCAGTAAGTATGTTTACCGAATTCAACAAACTACAATACAGTTTTAACCCTAGCTCGTTTGTAATAAATATGCTTTTAATAATACTGTCGGTGCTTATTGCGGTGTGGAATCCTTCAAAAAAAGCTGCAACAATATCGCCGGCAGTTGCGTTGAGAAAAATATAAAAACTTTAAATAGGATAGGAGATAATTAATGAAAAAAATATTACCAATATTGGGCATACTGTTTTTTACAAGTACTGTATGGACACAAAATAATACAATATTAGAAGATATTGATAAACTTGTTTCGTTTGAAGGCACTGATTTGTCTGCAGAATATACAATAGCAAATAAAGAGCCTGGCGGGGGTGTAAACAAAACAGTAGCCGCAATGTTTAGGCGCGACTTAGACGAGATTTTTACCATTCTCGTGTTAGAACCAAGTATAGATAAAGGAAAAGGTTATTTAAAAGATCAAGAAGTATTGTGGTTGTATGACCCTGCTGATAGAAGCTTTACTTCAACAAGTGCAAAAAATAAATTTCAAAACTCGGGTCTTCGCCTTTCAGACTTTAACCCCATAAATTACTCTGAAAATTATACCATTGATTCTCAGTATAAGGAACAACTTGGGAAGTTTGACTGTACCGTTTTAGAACTTTCTGCATTAAACAATTCTGTTACCTATGAAAAAACAAAAATTTGGGTATCTGATGATAATTTAGTTCGAAAAATTGAGGATTATAGTTTGTCAGGGCAGTTAATGAGATCTACTGCAATTCCAACATATCAAAAAATTCAGGATAAATGGATTGCAAAAAATATGGTAATACAAGACCATATGTTGTATAAGGTAATTAACAACAAAAAGGAATATGATAGAACAACCATAACTATTGAAAATCCTTCTTTGTCAAAATTACCAGACATTATTTACACAAAAGAATATTTACAACGATCGAGATAGCACGTGAAAAAAATACTACTGTTGCTATTGTGTTTACCTATTACACTATTTTCTCAAGAGATAGAAAGTGACCCCTTTGATGATTTGTTCTCAGACCCCGAAGAAGATATTGTAGTTATTGAAGAGACCGTAGAAGAAATACTAACTATAGTTGAAGAAAAAGAACTTATTGGAATTTCAGGTTTTTTTGGTGGTACAGCGGGTTTTGGCGTAGGAATGGTGGAACCACTTAACGGTTTTGAAGCCAATAATGTAGATGTTATTCTTGGTGCTGCTGCCGATTCAAGTTTAACATTAAATATTAACCCACATAAGAGTGTAAGAATTGTAGGAACTTTTTCAGCAAACATAGATGACTCAAACCTGGCAAACCCTTGGGGAAACGTAGGTCTTTCTGCACTGTTTTTAGAATATAACCTACTTGATACTGCTTTAATTTCGTTTGGTAAGTTTGATACAACAGTAGCAAGTGACTTTATTAGTGCATCAAGCGGAACTTCATTTAAGATAGGCTTTCCAACAGTTTTAAGTGGTTTGAATTTTCTCGCGAATGCAGATGCCAGTACCGTAGTGAACGGTCAATTTGACTTTAAGAAAATGCTTGTTGGTTCATGGGTTGATGCTGTTTTTGGTTCTACTAGGCTTAGTGCTGGTATACGTTACAAAACGGAGGACAATCTTTTACCAGGGGAGAGATTCTCATTTTTACTTGGGGCACAGACAAATATTTTTAACATAAACATAACTACAGAACTTCAATATGCTACAACACCAACTCATAATTTATTTGGCAATTTTGGCTTGTATTATGTATATAACAATCTATTTGTTGGTGGTAAATACGAAGCAGAAGCAGAATTAAAAATAAAAGATTCCTTAAAACATTATATTGACGTAGGCTTTAGATATACGTCTATTTTTGATACTAAATTAAACTTTAATCTTGCAACGAAATTTCAAATAGATTCGCTTTCAGGTTGCGTAATTCCTGCCTTAACTATGAGCCCCTTTCAATACGTTACAGTGTCGGTTGCCTTACCGTACATATTTGGCGATGATGGACTTGAAGCCTACGAAAACTTACTAGACAGCGATTATGCAATCTCAATTCCAACAGAACTTTCTTTGCTGCTTTCAGTATCAGTAGACATTCCATTTTAATATAACAAAATAGACACAGCAAGCCATTCCTTGTTACGACTTTGGGCGGTAGTTTTTTTCTACATGGCCGTCTTTTAATTGTATAATGTGGTCAGCATTTGAAAATATGGCTTCGTCATGTGTAGAAAAAATAAAGGTTGTATGTAAATCTTCGTTAATTTTTTTCATAAGGGTAATAATATCTTCACCTGTTTTACTGTCTAAATTTGCTGTTGGCTCATCTGCAAGAACAATAAGTGGCTTTGTTACTAAGGCTCTGGCGATGGCAACACGTTGACGCTGACCACCTGAAAGTTCACTTGGTTTATGGGTTTTCCACCGTGTAAGACCAACTTCTTCAATGAGGTACTCTATATATTCTGAGTTTTCTTTTTTTTGCTCTTTAGAAAGTTTTTTACTGTTAAGATTTAATGGAAACGCAATATTTTCTGTAACATTAAGTACTGGTAAAAGGTTAAAAGATTGAAAAATAAAGCCTAATACACTTCGTCTAAGTTCTGTAAGCTTAAAATCGTTTAAAGTTGCAGTATCTATACCGTCAACTTCTACAATTCCCTGTGTGGGAATGTCAATGCAACCAATCATGTTAAGAATGGTCGACTTACCCGAACCAGATGGTCCCACAATTGAAACGAAGTCACCAGAATCAATATCAAAACTTACACCATTTACTGCAGGTACAATAGTTTTACCGAGTGTATATTCTTTTACTACATTGTTAAGTGTTACAATTGCCATGTTTTAATTTTACTGTAAAATGTGTTAATAGTCAACGGTAGAAACGCTGTGGAATCACAAAGCGATATTACTTAAAACTAAAATCTTCTCTAAAAAGTGTTAAATTGGGATTGTAGTAGGGGTCACCTGCTTCCAGTTCGTTTTCCCATTTTTCTTGAAATAAAGTAACTTCATTGTTAAATCGCTTTACTTTTTCAGGAGTATCTTCATGTCCCCTGCTTATAGATTCGTGATGATATAGCTCTGCATGTGGTGTCCAGCAGTTTAAATATCCTTTTTGACGTATTTTCATGCAAAAGTCTACATCATTGAATGCAACAGAAAAGTCTTCGTCTAAGCCCCCAGCTTCTTTATATATTGATTTTTTAACCATTAGGCATGCAGCTGTTACGGCAGTTACGTTTATAGCAATAGTTAATCTATTTGCATATCCCGCTTCTCCTTTTTTTAGCTTACTGGGGCTGTGTGCAGCAACACCGTTTATTCCTAGTATTATACCTGCATGTTGTACGGTATTATTTGGATAGTATAGCATGGCACCAACGGCACCAACATCGTTTCTCTGCGAATACATGAGCATTTCTTCTATCCAATTGGGTGTAATTACTTCTATATCGTTATTTAATAGCAGTATATGCTCTCCGTTACAATATGGAATGGCAAAATTATTTATTTTTGAATAATTAAATTCATGCTCCCATGTAACAAGCTTGATTTTTTTATTTGAAGTCAAGGCTTTATAGTATTCAAATGTTTCATCTTTTGTACTATTATTTTCAATAATAATTATTTCATAGTTTGTATATGTAGACTTTTTTATAATTGAATCAATACATTTTTTTAGTATTTTATGCTGGTCTTTGTTTGGAATTACTAAAGTAATCAATGGTGTATCTTTTAGTTCATACGCTATTTTATAACACGACTGGCAAATAACAGTGCTTTCTACTGTGCCTTGCAAATGTATTCTTCTTAAATGTTCAGTAACAGCTTTTTTACCAGCTTCTATGGCATAGGGTTTAGAATCAATGTTGAGAGCAACTGAGTTTGCATGGCTTCTCCAAAAGTATAATACTTTGGGAATATGAACTATATTATTTGTTTGTTCAACTAAGCGTAGAATTAGGTCATGATCCTGAGAACCATTATACTCACTTCTAAATAAACCTGATTTTTCAAGCAATTTTTTTTTAAAAACAGTAAAATGGCAAATATAGTTATTTGCTCTTAAATTATCTATTGCAAAGTCTGGTTTAAAATGTACAAATGTAATCTTTCTTAGATTACCTTGAAAGGTTGCTTCATCACAATACACAAAATCTGCACCATTATTACAAATAGCCTCTGCATAATAAAATAGGGTAGATGGGTGTAGTAGGTCGTCATGGTCAAATAGTCCAATATAATCCCCTGTTGCCATTTTTATACATTCATTAGTATTTTCAGAAATCCCCAAGTTTTTTTCTAGTTTTTTATACTTAATTCGTGTGTCATTTTGAAAATACTCTTTACATAGTGATTCTACATAAGTATGTTCTGCGTCACTTCCATCTACAAGACAAAGTTCCCAGTTTTGATATGTTTGATTTATAACAGAATCAATCATTTCTTTAAAAAAGTTTTCAGGAGTATTGTATAAAGGTACAACAATGCTAAAAGTTATTTTTTTAGAAAACTCAAACTCTGTTTGAAATTTATAGGTTTTCTTTGGAATAGAAAGTGAAAACTTTATTTTTTTGTTTTGTTTTATTCTTTTATACCATCCTAAAAATTTATAGTAGGTTGGCTTTAGTCCACGTGAGCGTATACTGGAAAAGCCCTTTTTTACTAGGAATATGGCTATTGCTATTTTTGTTTCTTTTTTTTTCATTATTTGGATACCTTTGGTTTAATAACTAACTATTAAAGTATATTCTATTGTTGCTTTTTTATCAAGTTAGGTAGTAGTTTTTTTATCTTGATATTTATAAAAAATAATGCTATAGTTATGGAATAGAGGTGCTTGCTTTGAAAAAGAAAATTTTAGTTATTTGTCAGCACTATTGGCCTGAAAACTTTAGAATATCCGATATGTGTGAAGGCTTTGTCGAAAATGAATTAGAAGTTGATGTTCTCTGTGGCCTTCCAAATTATCCCAAAGGTGAATTATATGATGGTTATACATACATAAAACCTAGAAAACAAATACATAATGGTGTTACTATTTATAGATGTGGAGAAATTACAAGAAAAGGTAATACAAATATACGCATTTTTTTAAATTATATTTCTTTTCCTTTTACAGCAACACTTAATCTTTTTAGACTTTTTGGTAAAAAATATGATGCTGTTTATTGTTATCAGCTAAGCCCAGTTCTAATGGCATTTCCTGCCATTGTATATGCCAAACTTCACAAGCTTCCGTTAATAATAAATGTTCTAGACTTATGGCCTGAAAATTTATATTCAGTTTTGAATATTAAAAATAAATTTCTCCGTTCGATATGTAAAACAGTAAGTTTATGGCATTATAACTGTGCTGATAAGCTAATAGTTATGTCAAAAGGATTAAAAGTGTCTTTATTAAGTTCCACAAAAAAAAGTAAGAATGATATTTATATAATACCCCAATATTGTGAAAGT
>CAZUPJ010000087.1:0-6721 GCA_964622185.1 uncultured Treponemataceae bacterium | reverse complement strand
ATAAAGCCGCAATTAAAATAAGCAGTGCTGATGTTTCACCAATGGTACCACCTTCATTTCCAAGAAAATATTTTAAGTATTCATTTGCGGTAAAAAATGTTTGTCCAGCTTTTATATCTGCCAAAACTGTTGCAGTACTCATGCCATCAACAGAAGCTCCTGGAGCAATCCATGTTCCCATTGTTCCTGCAAAACTTACTACCATAAAACCACGACCAATAAGGGCAGGGTTAAATACGTTTGCACCAACACCACCAAAAAACTCTTTACCAACTACAATGGCAAAAAATGATCCAATAATAATCATCCATGCAGGAACTGCTGGTGAAAGTGTTAATGCCAATAAAAGACCAGTAATAATAGCTGAAAGATTAGATATTTGAATAGGTCTTTTTAGTATTTTTTGTGTCGCGGCTTCAAAAAATAGGCAAGAAACAACTGCTGTTAAAAGTGAAACAAGGGCTGGAATTCCAAAAAGAACAACACCGTATACACAAAGTGGCAATAAACTAATTATTACCATGAGCATAATACGTTGTGTTCCCACACTAGATTTTATGTGAGGACTTGCAACTAAGTTTAATTGCTTAGGGTCTATTTGAAAAGGCATATCTATTTTCCTCCCTTTGCATCAGCCTTCGCCTTTGCAGCTGCGTCTTTTTTTCTCGCAATCATTTTACCAAGTCTAAAGCGGTGAATGAGGCGAACATTTGCGGGGCAAACATAAGCACATACACCACATTCTACGCAATTCATTAATCCAAATGTCTTTGCATTGTCAATATCATTTGCTTTTAATGCACGGGCAATCATTACGGGAGTAAGCCTACAAGGGCAGGTATTTATACAACGTCCACAGTTAATGCACGCACTTTCTTCTGTTAGATTTGTTTCTTTTTCGTTTAAGAAAAGAATTCCAGAGGTGTTTTTTTGAACAGGAAAATCTGCATTTTTCATTGGGAATCCCATCATAGGACCACCAACAAGAATTTTTCTCGTTTCTGTTACAGAAGCATCAAACACTTCAGGCATTAAGTCGCTAACCAGTGTTCCTACTGGAGCTTTAACATTTTTGGGGTTTAAACATGCTCCACCAGAAACAGTAAAGGCAGTATCAATTAAAGGTTTTCCTTCTCGGAATGCTTCGCTAATAGCAAAAAGTGTACCAGTGTTTTGAATTATACAGCCAATGTCTGCAGGGAGACCACCCATCGGTATTTCTTTGTTTAAAACTGCTTGCACAAGGTTTCTCTCTCCACCCTGTGGATATTTTGTTTTACAAAGTACAATGCCCATTTTTTCGCTATACCCAGCTTTTTCAATTGCATCTTCTAAAGTAGAAATAATTTTTGTTTTATTATCTTCTAAGGCAATAATGCCACTTTTAGCATTCGCAATATGAATTGCAATTGCAAGACCATCCACAATTTGTTCGGCCTTTTCAATCATTATTCTTTCGTCTACCGTTAAATACGGCTCACATTCGGCTCCGTTGGCAATAACCACTTCAATAGTTTTATCTGCTGGTGGATTAAGTTTTACATGCGTTGGAAAAGCCGCACCACCCATACCTACAATGCCAGCTTCTTTTACTCGAGCAATAGCTTCTTCTTTTGTACAAGTAAATGGATCTAAAACAGGTAAAAATGCTGTTTTATCTGAGCCGTCTGCTTCAATAATAATACAAGGAGCCTCTGTGTTTCCGGCAACAAGATTATTTTTTATTTCTTTTACTACGCCAGACACTGATGAATGAACCGGAGCTGACATAAAAGCGTCAGTTTCGGCAATTTTTTGTCCGCGTACCACCGTATCCCCTACTGCTACTATTGGCTGGTTTGGGGCACCTCCCTGTGTAACAGGAATGTATACTGTTTTTGTTGAAGGAAAGGCATTCTCAATGCTTATTTCATTAGAAAGCTCTTTCATGTCTGGCGGATGAAAACCGCCTTTAAATGTGTGTGTACTCATACATACATTTTAATGAGATAGCGTAATATGGTCAATGGAAAATGATTGATTTTGAGCAAAAAAGGCGGTTTTTCGATAAAATTTTATCGTATTGTCAGAGGTGTAAGTTTTTTCCACATCTATATTAATCAGTGTGCAGCATGCTAAAGCTGCCGAGACACCATTTCCGCGTCTTTAAGTTCTCTAACAACAATATTAGCTATAACTCCTTCGTCACTGTAGGTTACTGCTCCGTTTACCAATGTTGTAGATTCTCCGCCAGTAAGTGAAAGTGTTCGCATAGTCCAGCGGAAGTTGTGTTGCTTTTTTTCAACAAGAGATGACAAAGCCTTCAAAACGTTTTCTTTGTCTTCAGGGTGAACAGTTTCAATAAGTACAGTATCTGCATGCGAAAGTGCATATTCTCGAGTACAGCCATGGAGGTGTAAAAAAATGTCGTTTGCATACAGAAGCACCAGTTCGCCATCTTGTATCCTAAAGGTTGCCAACCCGTTAGTTTCTGCCTCTTGGTATATCGAAAGTTGGTGTTTATAATCTTGATGAATTTTTGCTTCTAACTCTAGGTAGTTTACATGTTCTTGTTGGCTGGTCACATCTTCGAGCGTTGCAAAAAAAAGTGTCGTAGATTTTGTTTCTAAAAGTATGCGGGCATTTATTTTTAACCATTTATAGCTTGTTCTTCCAGGTATATTTGCACGACGTAATAAAAGTGTAAAAGGTTTTCGTTCTTGTATAGAGAGAGCAAGTTTTCGCTGCATTTCTACCACATCTTCTGGTAAAAAAAGTTGGGTTAAATCGTTGAAATTGTAGTTTTTTCCAGTGCGTTCAACTTCCATTGCTTGTAAGTATTCACTATTAAGTTTTAATACCTTTACGTTACTGAAGTCGTTTGTAAACTCGTATATTGCCGCAGCCCCCGCTATCATGTTAAAAAGAACGTTGAACTTTGAATCAGGAATCCAAATATCGTTCATGTCGATAAGTGATTCTTGAGGTTCGCTTTCAGCATGAACTTCATTTTTTTCCCATTCAATTAAGATTTTTTTAAAATCGTTAGGCGGTACAGGTTTTGAAAATAAATACCCCTGCCCAATGCCACAACCAATGTTTTTTAAAAATTCGTGTTCGTTCTCTGTTTCAATGCCTTCTGCCACTAAGTCTAATTGCATTTGGCGTGCAAGGGCAACAATAAAGTTTATTATCCCCGCGTTTGATTTTGTTTCTGAATAACTTTTTATAAACCGTAAATCTAATTTTAGGGTCTTAACAGGTAGCTCATGAAGCATCGTTAGCGATGAAACTCCTGTTCCAAAATCGTCCATCTCAAGGTGGAATCCTTTATTAGAAAGTTCCCTTGCACATTCAATTGAACTTTCCATGTCGGCCGCGTGTGAACCTTCTGTAATTTCCAAATGTATATACTTTGAGTCAATGTTGTGTTTTTTCATAATTGCAAGAAGCTTCTTTGGAAGGTCAGAATCTTGCATGCTAAGATGAGTAAGGTTAATTGAAATAGGTACTAAATGTAGACCTTGTGCTTCCCACTCTTTAAGCATTTCACAAACAGATTCAAAAACATAGAAATCAAGTTGCGTAATAAACTTTGTTTTATAAAAAACAGGAAGAAAATCTGATGGTGGGAGAATTCCTTTTTGAGGGTGATGCCACCGTATTAAGGCTTCGGCACCTGCTAATTTTCGTGTTTTTAAATCAACCTTTGGCTGAAAAAATACAATAAACTCTTTTTGCTTTAAGGCTTTGTGCATTTCAGATGAAATAATTTGTTGCTTTGTAAGTTCTGCATCGGTTGCCTCATCGTAAATAAAAAAGTATGTATCGGCAGTATCTTTACACTTTCTGGCAGCAAGCGTAGTTTTTGCATAAATGTCCCGTAGCTTTTCTTCATTCCCATGTGCATAATATATCCCAATTGAAACATTAAATCGGTAATCATCTCTAAAGCCTTCTAAAAAGACCTCTATATCTTTAGACAAATAGGTATAATTAGATTTTCCATCTGTCTTAATGCAACAACAAAAAATATCAGCATCTACCCTACCAAGTGTAGAAACGTTGTTTGTCTCTGACATCTTCATCATAATGTTGGCACAGTATTGTAACAACCTGTCGCCTTCATCATATCCAAAAAGGGCATTTATGGTTTGAAATTTGTCTATATCAAAGCGAAAAAATAAAAAGGTGTCATCTTGGTATTTATCCAAAAGTTTCTGTGTTTCGCGAAAAAAGGCTTCTTTTGTTAGTGCACCTGTAAGCGTGTCTCTGTCGTAAACTTTTAGAAGGTCTGTGTTCTCATCATTAATGTGCCTAAGAATCTTTATTTGTTCTTGAAGTTCGCGTATAGTTGCTGCATCACCATTCAAACTATTTGCCATTGTTGACGCCCTCGTAGTTTTTTTAATTATTTTTATATATGGATGTATTCTATCATTACTTGTTTATTAAAACAAGGGGTAAATCAATCGTTTTTATAATTTATACTGTATAATTCCCCTTGAAAAAATCAGTAGCATAGGGTACAATGCTAGTATGGATACAACACTTATTGACAAGGCAATTAGGCGCGTGCCTAATTTCCCTCACGAAGGGATTTTGTTTTATGACATTACAGGAATTTTGGTAAATCCTGAAGCTTTTCGCCATTGCCTCGACTGTGCAGTGGAAATGTATAAAGATTTAAAAGTGGACGCCGTGGCAGGTGTGGAGTCTAGGGGCTTTTTGTTTGCTGCTCCTTTAGCAGATAGACTGGGTATTCCGCTTATTCTTATTCGTAAAAAAGGTAAGCTTCCTGGTGATGTGTGGTCGTGTAAGTATGAACTCGAGTACGGAAGTGCTGAAGTAGAAATTCACAAAAGTGACATCCAAAAAGGTCAAAATGTGTTGGTTATCGACGATTTAATTGCAACAGGTGGTACACTCAATGCAGCTCGTTCTATTCTCGAGCAAGCGGGTGCAAGTGTAACTGAGTTTTTCGGCGTTGTAGGGCTTCCATTTTTAAATTACGAAAAAGTTTTATCTCCAACAAAGGTTAGGACACTTATAAACTACGATTCAGAGTAGGGCGTTCCCGCACCAAAGGTGCGGTCATGCTTTTCGCATTTTACGCCTTCATTCGTGCTGTTTTTTTGTGGTCATAGTTCGGACACGGCAAGCCATGTCCCTACAGCACGAACCGCATACGCGACCCCTACAATCACTAACGCGTCGTACCATCTTGCCTCCATGCAAGATGCACAAAAAAAGAGTTTGCCTTGTGTAGTGAACTCTTTTTTTGTGTTGTTTTAATTACACCGTCTATATTGTAACAAGTTCAAAATTCTTGGTACCAAGTCCCATTTTTTCGCCGTGGTCCAATTGAACTTCCCAGTTTGTAGTTGGGTGAAGGTCACAAAAGTGATCGCCATGAGAAAGTGTTCTGTCGTTCATAACGGTGTTTCTAAGAAGAGGTTCTGCATTTGCAGCCGCTGCACAAGCTGCGTCAAGTGCCACAGGGTCAAACGATGCAAACATCCCAACATTTCTTATAATAGGGGCATCGTTTTCTGAATGGCAGTCGCAGTTTGGAGACACATCAACAACTAATGAAATATGAAAATTCGGCCTGTCGTTAAGAACTGCCCATGTGTATTCTGCCATTTTTTTGCAAAGAACATCGTTTGACTCATCCCAGCTTGATGCAATGGCATCTGTTGGACAAATACCAATACAGCGTCCACAACCAACGCATTTATCCTTATTGATTGCCGCTTTTGGCGAAAATGAAATAGCATCATGGGCACAAATTTTTGCACATTTTTTACAGCAAATACAAGCGTTTTCGTTTACCGATGGTTTTCCTGAGTTGTGCATTTCGCATTTTCCAGCTCTGCTTCCTGATCCCATTCCTATATTTTTAATTGCTCCGCCAAAGCCTGTACCCTCATGTCCTTTAAAGTGTGTTAATGAAATAAAAATATCGGCATCCATAATAGCCCTACCAATTTTAGCTTCTTTTACAAATTCTCCATTTGGAACAGAAACGTATGCTTCATCAGTTCCTTTTAATCCGTCTGCAATAATTACATGGCATCCGGTTGAAAAAGGGCTAAAACCGTTTTCGTATGCAGCTTCCATGTGGTCTAGGGCATTTTTTCGTCTACCAACATACAGTGTATTAGAATCTGTTAAAAAGACTTTTCCTCCAAGATCCTTTACCACATCAACAACGGTTTTGGCGTAATTTGGGCGAAGGTACGACAGGTTTCCTGGTTCTCCAAAGTGAATTTTTATTGCCGTGTATTTGCCTTTAAAATCAATATTTCCAATGCCTGCTTTTTTCATAAGACGAGTTAATTTTTGTTGTAAATTTTCATCTGCTGTTGCTCTAAAATCGGTAAAATATACTTTTGATTTTTCCATGCTACGTATCTCCTTGATATATTTTTTTGTCTTATAGATACTGTACTTCAATTTTACAGAAAACGCAAGCTATAATATTTTTTTTCATAATGCACTCCCCTAGACAAACTTCGCACAATATGCTATACTATTCAAACAATTGGCGCCATACCCAAGCGGTAAGGGAGCGGTCTGCAAAACCGTTATGCATCAGTTCGATTCTGATTGGCGCCTAAAAATAAAAAAACCTTTTTAGAGAACACTACTAGCTGTAATAATTTCAGTGGTAGTGTTTTTTCGTTTCAGGAGAAAGGCATATGAACATACACATTTTTGAAATGCCACTAGACTTTGG
>CAZUPJ010000086.1:0-6877 GCA_964622185.1 uncultured Treponemataceae bacterium | reverse complement strand
CATTAAACTATGAAAAGCTTGTTGAATCTGTAAAGAAAACAGGAAGATTAGTGCTTGCAAGTGATGCTGCAGAACGTGGTTCATACTTACACACTATTGCTTCAAACATGCAAACATTGGCATTTGATTATTTGGATGCACCAATTGCTGTTGTTGGAAGCCGAAACTGGATTACTCCAGCTCCTGAATGTGAAGAATACTATTTCCCACAAGTTTCATGGATTTTAGATACTATTCACGAAAGAGTGTTACCATTAAAAGGACACACAAGTTCAACTGTTCAAACAAGATTGGACATTATTCGAAAGAATAAAATGGGAGTTTAATCAATTAATAATTAACAATGAATAATTATTAATTGGGATGCAAGGGTGAGGAGTGTTTCTGGTCTTACGAGAAATATTTCTTGCTTTTGCGATATATGAAATACAATCATTAGAATTAGTTATGTTCAATAAATCGAAAATCAACTTTTTTATTGTTATAATAAAAGAAATGTGATAACTTATACATAGGAGAAAAACTATGAATACAATAATTGATGCAATTTATAACTTAGTTACAAACCCTGTAACTGAACTCTCTCTAAATACTCAATTGGCTAATCGTGCAAATAGCCGAGGTGTTGCGCTTGAAGAATATATTAAAGATTTATTTGCAGGAACAATAAACGAAACTGATGAAAATAAAAGGTTAGACGCATATTATAAAACTTTTTCATACTTAGGTAATGATGCTAATCCTCCCGATATAATGTTAAAAAATGGAGATGCCATAGAAGTAAAAAAAATAGAATCGGTAAATTCAGCTTTAGCCCTTAATTCAAGCTATCCAAAACAAAAATTAAAGCATGATTCACCTATGATTTCACAAGCATGTCGTGAGGCTGAAAAATGGGATGAAAAAGATATGATTTACTGCGTTGGAACTGTACAAAAAGGTACGTTGCGACACCTCTGCATGGTTTATGGTATGGATTATTGTGCTTCAACGGAGACATACGAAAAAGTGAAAAAGACTATAAAAATTGGTGTTGAAAGCATTCCAAATATTGCATTTTCACAAACAAAAGAACTTGGAAAGGTTAATAAAATTGATCCACTAGGTATTACCTATTTACGAATACGTGGTATGTGGGGGATAGAAAATCCATTTAAGGTATTTTCATATATTTTTAATAGAGATTTAGAAAAAGAATTTAATTTCATGGTTATAATTAATGAAGAGAAATATAAATCCTTTGAAAATACAAAAAAAATTGAAAATTTAGCAAATTCGTTAGATAACTTTTATATTACTGATGTTAAAATAAAAAACCCCGATAATCCTGCCAAGCTGAAAAAAGCAAAGCTGATTTCATTCGTGATGTGAGGTAAGAAAAAAATGAGAATACTAAGCCTTTTTTCAGGAGCAGGCGGACTTGATTTAGGATTTGAAAAAGCAGGATTTACTATAGCAATGGCTAATGAATATGATCCTACAATTTGGGAAACATATGAGAAAAATCACTCGGCACCTTTAATAAAAGGAGATATACGCAATATAAAAGAACAAGATTTTCCAAATGATGTAGATGGGATAATAGGTGGACCGCCTTGTCAAAGTTGGAGTGAAGCTGGTGCTTTAAGAGGAATAAATGATTCAAGGGGAAAACTTTTTTTTGATTATATAAGAATTTTAAAGCAAGTAAAACCAAAGTTTTTTTTAGCAGAAAATGTTTCTGGTATGCTTTCTAATCGCCATTCAGAGGCGGTAAAAAATATTTTACAGCAATTCGACGATTGTGGATATGATGTGACGATGACTCTAGTTAATGCATCAGACTATGGTGTCCCACAAGACAGAAAGCGTGTGTTTTACATCGGTTTTAGAAAGGATTTACAAATAAATTTTTGCTTTCCTGCACCTACCAGTAAAAAAAGCTATGAAAAATTAACTCTGGAAGATGTTATAGGAGATTTGTGTGGAAGCGAAATTCCTGCTCTTGAAAAAAATAAAACAAATGGAAAGCTACCTATACTAAATCATGAATTTTTTGTAGGTGCATATTCCACTATTTTTATGAGCAGAAACAGAGTTCGTTCATGGGATGAACAAGCTTTTACAGTACAAGCAAGCGGAAGGCAATGTCAATTACATCCTCAAGCTCCAAAAATGCAATTTGTGGAACAAAACAAAAGAATTTTTGTTGAGGGGAAAGAACACTTATATCGAAGGCTGACGGTGAGAGAATGTGCAAGGGTGCAAGGGTTTCCCGACAACTTTGAGTTTCACTATACAAATATTGATGATGGATATAAAATGGTAGGCAATGCTGTTCCCGTAAAACTGGCAAAAATAATTGCAAAAGCAATATATTCACAATTAAGTAATAGCAAAAAAAATTAACATAAGGAGAGAGAATGAATACTGATTCACTATATATAAAAATTAACGATTTTTCACTTACTGCAGAAGAACGGCTAACTGCGTTACAAGAATGGGTTACAAGTGGTGGAGAAAAAACCTTTCCTCCTTTAAAAAGCGAAATTAATAACCACATACATACTATATATAGTTTTAGTCCGTACACTCCTTCAATGTCTGCTTTGAGGGCACGCCAAGCAGGATTACAAACAGCAGGTTCAGTTGATCACGATTCGCTTTCTGCTGCAAAAGAAATGCAGGAAGCATGTAAAATAGTAAAACTTGGCTGTGTTACTGGATTTGAAGTTCGAGTAAGCTTTAAGAAAACAGCCTTTGCAAATAAAAAAATAAACAACCCCGATTCAGAAGGTATAGTATACATGACTATTCAAGGGGTTCCAAAACAAGCAAGAGAAAAAGTAGCAGCATTTTTAAAACCATTACAAGAAGCTCGATTAATGAGAAGTAGAAAAATGGTAGAAAGTTTAAATGCAACTCTTATATCTCTAGGATTTGAAAATCTTAATTTTGACACAGATATTTTACCTCTTTCAAAAAATTGTGAAGGTGGCGGCCTTACAGAAAGGCACATATTATACGCCCTTTCACTTTCATGCATTAGAAAATTTGGAAAAGGTAAAACCTTAGTAGATGCTTTAAAACAAAACATGAAACTAGACATTTCATCAAAAATTGAAGAAGTACTTTTAGATGAAACAAATATACACTATGAATATGACCTCCTTGGCGTTTTTAAAAGTAGCTTTTTACCCCAATTCTTTATTCAGCCAAATGAAGATGAAGCAATTGATGTTGAATTAGTTACAAAGTTCGCTCAAGAAATTGGAGCTGTTCCTGCCTATGCATACCTTGGCGATATTGACGAGTCTGCAACAGGAGATAAAAAAGCAGAAAAATTTGAAGATTCCTTTTTAGATGAGCTTTTTCCGACATTAAAAAAACTTGGATTTCTTGCCATTACCTATATGCCACCAAGGAATACAAAGGAACAACTTTTACGTGTGCAAAAGTTGTGCAAAAAACACGGATTTATGGAAATATCTGGCGTAGACATAAACTCTTCTAGACAAAGTTTTAATTGTCCAGAGCTTGCTTTACCTGAGTTTGCACACCTTATTGATACCACGTGGGCATTAGTTGCACATGAAAAATTTGCCTCTTTGGATAATCGTTACGGGCTGTTTTCTAAAACCAACCCAAAAAAAGAAGAAAGTTTACAACAGCGTATTAGTTTATATGCAGAAATAGGAAAGAACCTCCAACCAATTGGAAATCTTTCAAAAGAAGAAGCAATTATTAAATGTGAAATGTAAGTAAATAATACATAAGGAAGGAACTATGAAAAAGGAATTAGAATTAGCACCTATTTTAAGAGGGGCTATAATGAAGCAAGTGAATCGTCCGTGGGCGGTTGCATATTGTGCGAATAGTAATGAAAAGGGATTAGAAATTACAATTTCTAATGGAACAGAAACAGAGCTTGCAAGTAGCGTTGTATTAGAAATAGAAAAAGTAAGTGCGATTCCGTCCATAGTAACAATAAACACTGGAAGCGAAACTCTCTGTTTTAAGACAGCTCCAAATTGCCAAGAACTTACAAAATGTAAAGCAGGCTTTTCTTGGGAAAAAGGCTCATATGAGCTTTGCGAATCAAGAGCTGATGTTGTAAAAGATAGAATTGCACTTGTTACTGGTGGTGCTCAAGGATTTGGCGAAGAAATTGTTAGAGGCTTAGTAAAAGAAGGCTCTACTGTTTTTATAGCCGACCTTAACATAGATGGCGCAAAAGCACTTGCACAAAAGTTGAATGATGAAAATGGAAAAACTGTTGCCTTTGGTGTAAAAGTAAATGTTGGAGAAGAAGAATCTGTTATTGAACTTTTTAACGAAATAATACAAACAGCTGGTGGAATTGACCTTTGTGTAAGTAATGCTGGAGTATTGCGTGCATCAAGTATTTTAGAACAAGATATGAAATCGTTCCAATTTGTTACAGATATAAACTACACAGCATTTGCTACTATTACAAAACACTGTGGTCTCACGGTAAAAAGACAACATGCTGCATTTCCTGAATGGACAACCGATATTATACAAATTAACTCAAAGTCTGGCCTTGAAGGTTCTAACAAAAATGGATCTTACGCTGGTGGAAAGTTTGGTGGAATTGGATTAGTACAAAGCTTTGCTATGGAATTAGTAACCTATGGAATAAAGGTAAACGCAATTTGCCCAGGTAACTTTTTTGATGGACCTCTTTGGTCAGATCCAGAAAAAGGTCTTTTTGTGCAATACTTACATGCAGGAAAGGTTCCTGGTGCAAAGAATATTGACGATGTAAAAGCTTTTTATGAAGCAAAGGTGCCAATGAATAGAGGCTGCTACGGAATAGATGTTTTACGAGCAATTTTCTATATTGTTGAGCAAAAATATGAAACAGGACAAGCCGTTCCCGTAACAGGCGGACAGGTAATGTTAAAGTAATTAATAATTAATAATGAACAATTATTAATTGTTTGGAGCAATAATGAAAACTGATAACGTAGTTGCAGAAAAATCAATGAAATTTGCTATTAGAATAGTAAACTGCTATAACTATTTGCGAAATGAAAAGCAAGAATTTGTTATGGCTAAACAAATTTTACGTTCTGGTACAAGTATCGGTGCAAACATTAAAGAATCAGTTTATGGAGAAAGCAAGGCTGATTTTATTCATAAATTAAGAATTGCATTAAAAGAAGCAAGCGAAACTGAATATTGGTTAGATTTATTGTTCCAAACTAAATATATTGAAAAAAAGGAATATGAGAGTTTAGCAACAGATTGTGTTGAGTTAATAAAACTTTTAACATCAATTATTAAAACAAATTGTAACAAGTAATATTAATTATTACTTATTAATTATTAATTGGAGGATGTATGAACTATGCAATTGCGGTCATTGATATTGGAATGACAAATAAAAAACTTGCTATATACGATGAAAAATTACAGCAATTAGATGCAGTATACAAACACTTTGATCCTATCCCAGTTCAAGAGCCCAAAACGGGAGCAACTGTGGATGCCCATGACCTAGAAGGTATGGAAGAATGGTTTTTAGATGGATTAACAGAATTCGCAAAAAAATACCCAATCAAAGCACTAGCAATAAGTACTCATGGTGCAACTTTTGTATGTATTGGAGAAGATGGTAAAGCTTGCGTGCCGTGCGTTTTTTATACCCATGAGCCCGGGGAAGATTTCCAAAAAAACTTTTATAAAAAGTTTGGAACAAAAGAAGATTTACAACGAACAACTTTTTCTCCAGCTTTAGGAGCAATGATAAATCCTGCAAAGGGTATTGCATATTTGCAGGAAGCTTTTCCTTCTCATTTTGAAAAAACAAAAACAATTTTATTTTACTCGCAGTATTGGGGTTTTATATTTAGCGGTGTAACTGGGATAGAACCAACATATACAGGATGTCATACCTATTTATGGGATCATAAAAATAGTGATTGGTCACCAGTTGTAGATAAGTTAAAAATTAGAAGGTTTTTGCCTACTAATTACAAAAACACATACGAAACGCTTGGAAAGCTAAGCCCACATATTGTTGAAAGAACAGGACTTGATCCAGAAACAATTGTAACAATGGGAATACACGATTCAAATGCATCTCTTTTACCTTATTTATCAAGAAAAGATAAGGGAGACTTTGTGCTTAACTCCACTGGTACATGGTGCGTGTGTATGCATCCACAAGAAAAATTAGCATTTGAAGCAGATGATATTGGAAAAATTGTATTTTTTAATCTTTCTGCACTTAGAAAACCAGTAAAAACTTCAATTTTTGTGGGTGGTCTTGAATTGGATACCTATGTGTCACTCTATAAAAAAATAAATAACACAGAAGATTTTCCTTCCTTTAGTTTTGAAACCGTTAATGCAATGCTTCAAGAAATGGATACATTTGTAATCCCAGAACTTCTTCCAAATTCTGGGCAGTTTGCAGGTTCAAAACCAGGTATCTGGGAAAAAGGAAAATTTTACCCTATTGAAGATATACAAAGTGGAAAAGCAATTCCGCAAGTAATGAAAAAGGAACAAAGGTTTTTTGCAGCACTAGATTTATCGTTAGCGTTTCAAACTGAAGTTGCTTTAAAACGGGCTGGTTTGCAAGCTGGAACAAGTGTGTTTACTGAAGGCGGTTTTAGACAAAATAAACTTTATAATGCACTTTTGGCTACAATACTTCATGGAAACCCCGTGTATCTTACCAGTATGAAAGAAGCTACTGCGGTGGGTGCTGCAATGACTGCTGGAATGGCTCTAACGGGTAAGAACCTTGAAGAATACGCCTCTTCGGTAGATATTGAATATGTGCCAGTAGATATGGCTCCAATTCAAAAAATTGATGCATACAAAAGAAAGTGGTTTGAATTAGCCACAGAAAAATAAAACAAAG
>CAZUPJ010000085.1:0-6903 GCA_964622185.1 uncultured Treponemataceae bacterium | reverse complement strand
GGTTATTCCAAATAAGGTTCTTCCAACCGTCAAAGTTTAATGTACCCATATAGTAGCGTCGTTCAACACCATCGTTATCTGAAAGAAGAACGTAAAGTGCATGTGGATAGTTATTTCCAAGTGTAGTAAGTTGAATAGATTTTAATGTTCCAACATTATCAAGAACACCATAACCAGTTGTATCATCAGCTAATTTTCTAAAGCGGTATTGACCAGGAACTTCTGTACCAGGAACTTTTTGACCATTTTCATCAATTTCTGCCATAGGATCAAAAGCAGGAATATCAAAAGCAGGTTGAATTCTTGCATTTGCATTTACAGGTGCTGTTGGAAAAAGAACTCTAACACCCATGATATTTAAGCCTTCATATGGACCTGCAACTACTGGGGCAGGTTTTACAACTGAATATCTCATATTTGTAACTGTTTGAGCTGAATCGTTAAGAATAACTTCCCAATCAGGTAACGCGAGAGATGCCCTCATCAATGATTTTTGAGTATCATCAAAATTGATAGCTGACACATCAGAAAAATCCATAGATGTTCTTGAGTGTACAGTTGGATTACCATCTTCACCTGCAACAACATCCGGTTCGAGACCCGCAAAGTCTATGATAGTTGCTTTTTCACCAAATGTGAAGCTCCCTGCAACCAGAAGTAAGACTAGCGTAAAAAACAAAAACTTCTTCATTCAAAACTCCTTTTTATCTAAGTAGTAATTTCTAATATTCATTTAATATAGGTTACACGCTATACAACATTTTGTCAATGGTTTTTTTTGCAAAAAACAATATTTTTTGTTAATTTTGTGTAACCATATTTCCCATTATGAATACTTCTACAGTATCGACATACTTATAGTTTTTGAGTACATTTTTTTTTAATAAATCGCATGCAATTAGTGTTTCAGAGGATGAATTTCCAGAAAACAGAGCCTTTTCATTTAAATTAATATATAAGACATTATCTTCAGTTAAAAAACATGAAATGGCTCTAGTATTATTTGCAAACAAAGGTTTACTTCTATTTGAAACTGGACCTAGTAAGAGCTCATCAACAAAATAAGCAATTTCTCCTTGAACTACATCCGAAGGAATATAACGATGTTCAATTGCCAAAGAATTGCTATCCATTGATTCAAATAACAGCACAACTCTCTTCCCAGGGTAAAAGGCTAAATAAAATATTACAGAAACTACAAATGTGAATAATGTAGCACAGAGTAAAATTCTCTTAGGCTTATCAATTTGTTTTAATATATTTTGTATCATTGTTATCCTTCTATTTTGTTGCACCTGTAAAACCCCTTGATTCTTCAAAATGTGTTACAAATGATGTAATCCCATTATATATGCCAGCAGTTGCTTTATTCAAGTAGTTTTTATCATAAAGCAAGGTTGCCTCATCTTTGTTGGAAATAAATCCTAATTCTACTAATACACTTGGCATTTTTGCATTGCGGACTACAAACCATTCTTCTTCTTTAAGTCCTCTAGATGGACTTAAATGGCCTATTTGAGATTCCATTCCGTCATGTATATATTTTGCAATAAGAATACTTTCTGTAGTAAACTCTTCTTCTAACATAGAGTTAATAATTGATGCCACATCACTTTCAACACTTTGTGCATCTTCTTCGTCTATGAGGGTTCTTATGTAGCCGGGACTCAAATACCAAACTTCAAACCCTGTTGCATTTTTGTTTAATGCTGAGTTTACATGGATTGATATATTAAGAATGGCTTCATGTTCTTCAAGTTCTACGTCGTTAGCGATGTCTGTTCGCTCTTCAAGTTTTAGAAAGGTATCGTCGTCGCGTGTAAGCAATATGTTTTTGTTAGGATATACTTTAGACAACTGAGAATGTAGCTCTTTTGCCACGTACAGACATATATCTTTTTCATATTGCGTTACCGATTGTCCGTTTATTATATGGGTTCCGACAGCTCCAGGATCTTTTCCGCCATGTCCCGCATCAATAATTATTGCCCCTATTCTAAAATTAATTTCAGGTGGAAGCTCATTAAATAAATCTATAACGTTTTGCAAAAATTCATTACTAGCATACACGGTTCCGTCATACTTTATAGGTGAAGAAACAAAATTAATCTTTGAATAATCAAATACAATAAGAGGACTATCAAGTGAAAAGTTAAGCAAGTGCCCGTTTTTTTCAAACATACCATTTGAGCTAATACTGTCCCAGTATAGCGTAGATTCTGTTTGTGTCGCCACCTCGTGTAAGGATATATACCCATGTGGTATTTGTGCAGTGAGACTAGTTATAATGAGTGACAAAAAAATAAGAATACATGTTTTTTTCATTTTCGCATCCCGCCCATATTTAACTATATCATAAAATTAAAATAAATAAAAGAGGGCACCTTGCACCCCTCCGCGAATAAAACAATGCCAAAAATCGGGTAAACTATCGCAATTGCAATGAAGGGATTCTTTATGTTTTGCAATATATTCATTTACAATATGAAGACTTTCCAATAGCTTTAAGCCATTCCAATCTTTTACGTCTGCATAGTCATGTAAAAAGTCAGGAAAATGCTTTATTTCATAAACTGGCGTTTTGGGTATTTCGAGTATTTGCACATAGACCGCGCTTGGAAGGGTAAATGCGGATGGTGGAAAAGCTACCTCTAAATCTTGATTTAAGAAAGCTTTTGTTTTTTCACAATGTTTGTCTAAATCTAAATAGATGTTTTTAATACATTTTCGAGCATAGTCCGATGCTTCTATTCTTGTTTCACCTACACAAATAACATTCCCTGCTTTTTGCACGTTATTTACAGGGAAAACAGCTTCATCACCTTTTTGTAAACGTGGAAAAATATCTTTTACATTTACAGGCTCTGGAAGCGTTACATTTGCAATAAGTCCCGGAATTGATAGCCAGGCACGTTCTACACAGTGCTTTTTGCAAGGATAATCATATACATGTGAAAAATTAGCTACCTTGCTAAAGAGTTTTTTTCTACCCTTTAGTGTGCTTTCAGGACATTTATTAAGTGCAACAAGCAGCGCTTCTTTTGTTAGGTTAAGCCCTGATGCATAAGGGAATGTCCACCCCGACATATAACCACCTGAAAGGCGTGCCGCAATCTCCCCAACCATGGGTCCTTTTTTTGTAAGCTTTATATCTGCTTTTGCAACTCCATGCGTTAAACCAAGTGCATGAATTCCTTTTACAAATGTTTTTAATAATTCGTTATAGTGTTTTGTATTAATGTCTGTTGGCATAGAATGCCCCATTTCAATAAAGTATGGTGGATAAAAAATATGTCGATCTGCAAACCCTGTTATTGTTATCTCGTTGTTGTAAACAAGTGCATCAATTGAAAACTCAGAGCCTTCCATATATTCTTCAACAATTACCCTACTCGTTTTTGAATACTGCATAGCATCAGTTATACCGTCTCGCAATTCATTTTCGTTTCTTGCAAGCCTACAACCACGAGCTCCCATATTATCGCATGGTTTTACTACTATAGGGTATTCAACCAATGCCACAAAATTCATAAGTTCACTATTTGTAGTAGACTCTGTAACTTCTAAAAATTTTGGAGATGGTACACCATGCTTTTCAAAACAGGATCGCATAAGAATTTTATCACTTGCATTTTTCGCTGATTCTACAGAATGGGCATAAAGATTACACGCCTGTGCAACAGTCGATACAGCTAATGAAAAGTCGGTGCCGGCGGTAAAAACTGCAGATAATGGCGCTTCAGAATGTATTTGCTGTGCTCTTTCAACTATGGCATCGGTATCTTTTAAATCTATTACCTCGAAAACATCACAAGATTTTTTACAGTATGCGTTAAAATTTCCATCAAAAACAACAACTTGGTAGCCAAGTTCATGTGCAGAATTTATTGCAGGTTCTTGCATAAGACCTGCACCTAAAATAAGTATTCGTTCCATTAATTGTCCTTTATTTTTATGCAATATACTTCAAAAGTATCGCCTAATCTTAATATTTTTGCAATAGCTCGAATAAATACATCTGGGAAAAAAGATAAAAATAGCGGAAATCTTTTTTTATGTATGCCAGTAGTTACTATTTTTTTTACAGAGAATCCATATTTTTTTAGATTTTTTTTGGCACTTTTATAATCCCAAATAGAAAAATGATCATACGGACTTTGAGCAAAAAACTGTTTTTTATTAACTTTCCGACTGATACCCAATGCATTTGGCGTTGAAAAGGCAAAAACCCCACCAAAATCTAATAATTCATTAACTTTTTTTAGCACGCTATCTAAGTTTTGAAAATGTTCAATAACGTACCACATGGTAACTGCACCGAATGTATTATTTTTGGGTGACTGGTTTCCAAAAGCTTTTTGTACGGAGAAGTCCGGAAATCCTGCTGTAGCACCAATAAGAGAAAGTTCATTATTTACATAATAAATTGCATCTTGTGAAATGTCAGTTCCATAAGCGGTGAAATGTGATTCTCTTGCTGCCTGTAAAAAAGGACCATAAGCACATCCTATATCTAAAATGGCTTTATTCTCAAACTTCTTTTTACACGCTAGTATATGATTAATACGTCGTTTACATTGCATTTTTATTGTCTCAAAATCTTCTAAGTATGTTTTACCATATTGTTTTTTGTATTCGTCAAAAAAGTAATCCTTTGCATATTCTTTTTCTTCTTGTATACAAAATGATACGTACAACATTGAGCAAGTTTTGCATTTACGAATTGTTTTTACAGTGTCGCGTGCTATTACAGGATTAACAGATTTTTGATTATTGCAAACAGGGCAATTGTAATGATTAGCTTGTAATGAACTTACAATAAAGTCCTCAAGAGTGCCTGTTTTTTCAGTTTTTATTGCTTCTTGTAATACACTAGGAATAAGGTTGCCGATGTTTTGCATAACTTTTGTAAGTTTTTTTATGGTGCAGTCTGACTTTTCTAAACATACCAGCCCATATTTTTTTGATAATCGTTTGTGTATTGGGCTTGTAGCTACAACCAATATTGCACAACCTGCGTTAGCAGCTTCAAAGGCAGTAAAGCCATAATGTGTAATAACTAAATCATACGTATGCATTTTTTCTTTTAAATTACTAATAGGTCTTTGTGCAGTGCAGTCTATCTGTACATTTTGATTTGAAAATACTTCTTGTAAACAGTCCAGTATTATATTTGAAAATTGCTGCGGATCTTCACCACCAATGCTAACCAGTACTTTTTGTATCTCTGTTACTTTTTTTTGCTTCAACTTAGCCAAGTTCAAAAATTGAGGAGAATAAGCATTTACTATTTTTTTTTCATTAAGCGGCGGTAAAATATTTAACAAATATTCGATAGAGTCGGTTTTTAAGCTTCCTTCATCAATGGCTATTACTGGAGCCAAATTGTACATTTGTTTTGCTAGCAAAGAGTCAATTTTAAATGCATCGAAAATTATACATACATATTCGGCACGTTGTGGCAGTGTTTCGAGTATATTACATTCGTTTATAATTCCATTTTTTTGTGCATTTTGTATAATGGAAACTACGTCTAAAGATGGATTATCTTGTATAAAAATATCTGAATAAATATTATGATATTTTTTTAGGTTATCTATTATTTCAATTACTCGCCTGATATGCCCTGTACCCCTCCCTTTTTGAACTGCAGGAACAAAGAGTAGAGGCTGTTTCACCTCTCGTGACTGTAAAGCAGAGAAAATATCTTTTGCAGTATACGGAGGCATTATTCCCGTAGTATTAAGAAAGGTATTAATACGCCATACATGGCGATAATCCGAAATGGTATCTACTGTTGTTCTGTATGAAATAGAATCACTTTCGGTCGTCCACTCAATAGGAGCTTTTTCAAAAATAGACGTAAAATTTTCTGGGTGATTATACAGTGCAGGTCCAACATGCTCATGGTCATACGCATCAGTTGTAAGATCCCTTGCCCGTAAAAGGGACTTTGCAGAAAAAACTTCTACTCCACTACCATGGGGAAGTCCTGAAAAAGCAAAGTAATCGCAAGATTGTTTTTCAAATTCAACTAAACTTTCAATAGCGGCTTCATAAAATAAAAAGGGATTATCTGCTGTTGCTCTTATTATAACATCTGTTCCTGTTTTTTCTGCCAGCAAACAATAGCGTTCTAGCACATCATCTTTTGGACCACTAAAACAATTCCACTGTTCTTCATTGCATATTTTTGATAAAACAGGAAAGGACTCTTCATCGCAGGCCACCCAATATTCATCAACGAATACTTTTTTAAGGGTACGCAATGTCCACCTAAGTAGCTCGTAATTACCTAGTGTGAGTAAAGCTTTATTTGGAAGTCTTGTTGAGGATAATCTACATTGAACTGCAATAATTGTCATTTGTCACTGATTATTTTAGAACTTAGTTCAAACCGCCAGTTTTGAACCAATGTTGAAACATCCATTTTAAAGCGGAATCTATTTGTTTGAACCCATTTTCTTGCATCGGTAAACATTTTTAATGATTCAAATGGGCTACCAGGATACTTCCTTTGAAAGGAAAAGTATTTCATTTTGGGAATGTATGAATAATCAAACGTAAATGCTGGAGCACAGTTTTTTAGATAAAAACGCAGTTGTGTGTAATCTGCGGTAATGTCTTCAAGGGGACTATCATCATCATAGCGCAACTTAAACGCAGTCGCAATACGTATTTCTTCGCCCCATAACCATGCTCTAAGTGAAAAATCGAGATTTTGCCAATAAGAATTGGTTATGGTATAATCGTAGCCACCTAATTGCATAAATTTTTTACAATCATAGAAGCCAATAAAATCAAATGGATAGGCAGTTTTTGCTTTATCTCGCGATAGATTAACCGGTAAAACCGTAAACGATCCTTTTTCTATTGTTGGAATCATTTCTATAGGTAAGTTTT
>CAZUPJ010000084.1:0-6912 GCA_964622185.1 uncultured Treponemataceae bacterium | reverse complement strand
ATGTTATTGTTTCAATCGGTGGGGGTTCTCCTATCGATGCAGCTAAAGCTATGTGGATTTTCTATGAATATCCTGAATTCACTTTTGAAAAAGCAATTATCCCTTTCGGAATTCCTACTCTTCGTCAAAAAGCAATTTTCGTAGCCATTCCTTCAACTTCTGGAACAGCAACAGAAGTTACAGCTTTCTCTGTAATTACAGATTATGAAAAAGGTATTAAATATCCTTTAGCAGATTACAACATTACACCAGATATTGCAATTGTAGACCCAGAAATTGCAGAAACAATGCCTAAAACATTAACAGCACACACAGGTATGGATGCTCTTACACATGCAATGGAAGCATATGTTTCAACTGTTGCAAACGACTTTACAGATCCTTTAGCCCTAAAAGCTATTAAAATGGTGTATGAATATCTTTATGATTCTTTCGAAGGCAAAAAAGAAGCAAGAGAAAAAGTACACTATGCACAATGTTTAGCAGGTATGGCATTCTCTAATGCTCTTTTAGGTATTGTTCACTCAATGGCACACAAAACTGGTGCAGCTTTTGAAAAAGGGCACATCCCACACGGCTGTGCAAATGCAATGTACTTACCACAAGTAATTAGATTTAATGCTAAAGATGCACGTGCTGCAGAACGCTATGCAGAAATTGCACAATTTGTTGGTCTTAAAGGTGCAAACACAGCAGAACTAGTTGCAGCACTTGTAAAATCAATTGAAGACTGTAACGTAAAATTAGAAATACCTTTATGTATTAAAGACTTTGAAAATGGAATGGTTTCAGAAGAAGAGTTCTTATCAAAAGTAGAAGAAATTGCAGTAAATGCAATAGGAGATGCTTGTACTGGATCAAACCCAAGACAACCTACTCCTGCAGAAATGACTCAATTGCTTAAAGACTGTTTCTACGGAACACCAACTACTGTATAAGTTTTATACTAAATTGAAAAAGGAGCGTGGCTCCTTTTTTTATGCTTTTGTATTTTTTTTAACAGGTTCTTTTTTTTGTACTATTTTCTTTTCCGACAGTGTCGTATCACTCTTTTTTTTCGCTATCTTTTTTACTGTTGCCTTTGTTGGTGCCTTAGGAATCATTTTATCACCATCATGAATAACAATTTGTGCAAAAGGTATTTCTATTTTTGCTTCATCATACACTTTTTTTATAGCAATGTACAATTGATTTTTTGCGGCAATGTAATCCTCTTTTTTTATCCATGCTCCAAGCACAAGGTCTATTCCCGATGCTCCAAAGCCGTCAAAAAAAACAACTGATTCAGGATCATCCACTACCAAATTACACATGCTTGGAACTTTCATAAGTGTTTCATATGCAAGCTCTAAGTCTGTATCATATGAAACTGAAAGCCTTACTTGAACGCGCCTTACAGGATAATACGTGGTATTTTTTAAGTTAGCCTTAATTATCGTTTCATTAGGAACTCGAATAAGTTGATTGTCAGTTGTTAGTATTTTTACTGATAATAGGTCAATTGAATGAATGTTTCCTACAACATCTTCAATGGTTACAAAGTCTCCTATCTTTATGGTATTTTCGCTTAATACAAAAAAACCACTAATAATATTGCTTACGGATGTTTGAGAAGCAAAACCAATTGCAACACCTAAAATCCCCGCAGCACCAAGTAAAGCATTTAAATTTACACCGAATACATCCAAAATATACAAAGCAATTAATACATAAAAAGTATATTTTATACCCTTTTCAATCAACAGAGCTGTTTGCACTTTTAATTTTTCTTTTGCAACTTTGCGATATATTTTCAAAATAACTCTGTACGCAATATATAAAAGCACAATTGCAGCAATAAACGTTAGTGCTGTAAACAAAAAATCCCAAGTAAAAATGCCTTTTAGGATTTTAATATTTCCTGTAAAGTCTAATACCGATGTAATTGCATTTTCCGCAGCACCAATTACTTCATTTGAACTTTCTTCCATTTCTTTTCTCCTTACATTCCATTTCTTTTACAAATGTCGCTTATAATGCATTCATCACATTTTGGATTTCTTGCAATGCACGTGTACCGTCCTTGTAAAATGAGCCAATGGTGTGCATGATCTAAAAATTCAGGAGGAATACATGCAAGCAAATCTTTTTCTACTTGTTCTGGTGTTACTCCTGTAGAAAGCCCAATTTTTGGTGATATGCGTAGCAGATGAGTATCTACAGGCATAGTAGGCTCCCCAAAAACAACGTTAAGGACAACATTTGCAGTTTTTCGCCCTACGCCAGGAAGACTTTCCAAATCTTCTCTTTTTCGAGGAACTTCACTGTTAAATTTTTCCATAAGTATTTCGCTGAGTTTTATTACATTCTTTGCTTTATTACGATAAAGCCCTATAGTGCGAATGTATTCGGTTAATTTTTCTTCGCCAAGTGCTACCATAGCTTCAGGGGTATCAGCAACTTTGTATAAATGCTCTGTGGCTTTATTTACACCTTTATCTGTTGTTTGTGCGGATAAAGCAACGGAAATAAGACAGGTGTAGGGGCTGTGAAAAATGAGGTCAGACTTTGGTTCTGGATTATTCTTTTTTAAACGAGAAAAAACCTCAACTATTTCGTCATGAGTCAACATTTTTATAGTAGAGATTCTTTCTGGCATTTATTTCCTTTATTTAATTGCTTTTAAAAGTGCTTCTACTTTATCGAGTTTTTCCCATGTAAACTCACTACGTCCAAAATGCCCATAAGCAGAAGTTGCTTGATACACTGGTTTTTTAAGTTCAAGCGTGGTAATAATTCCACTAGGTGAACAATCAAATACTTCGCTTACAGCTTTTGAAAGAGCTACTTCTTCCACTTTTCCTGTACCAAAAGTATCAACCATTATTGAAACAGGGAATGGAACGCCGATTGCATATGCAAGTTGCACTTCGCATCGTTCTGCAAGTTTTGCTGCCACAATATTTTTCGCAATGTAGCGAGCCATATATGCTGCAGAACGGTCAACTTTTGAAGGATCTTTACCACTAAAAGCTCCCCCTCCGTGGCGTCCCATTCCGCCATAAGTATCTACAATAATTTTACGTCCTGTTAGCCCTGTGTCGCCATAAGGTCCACCAGTAACAAAGCGCCCTGTTGGATTTATAAAAAACTTAGTATTTGAATCCATTAATCCACTTGGGCTTAGGACAGGTTTTATTATTTCTTCAATAACGGCCTCTTTAATTGTTTCGTGAGTTACATCGGGATCGTGCTGGTGTGAAACAACAACGGTGTCTATTCTCAAAGGTTTATGCCCATCGTACTCGATAGTTACTTGACTTTTTGCATCTGGTCTGAGCCATGGAATAGTTTTATCTTTTCGTAATTTTGATGCAAGGCGCAAAATATCGTGAGAAAATGTAATAGGTGCTGGCATTAATTCTGACGTTTCAGAACATGCAAAACCAAACATCATCCCCTGGTCTCCTGCTCCTTGCTGCCCCTTGTATTCATCAAGACCTGTTCCAACAACACCTTGGTTTATATCTGGCGACTGAGAATGAATAACATTTAATACTGCCATAGAATTACAATCTAAACCATAGTCTGCATTTGTGTAGCCAATTTCGCCAGCAATTGTTCTTGCTAGCTCAGGAATATCAACAAAGGCAGACGTAGTAATTTCACCACCTACTAATACAAGGGCTGTGGATGCAAATGTTTCACACGCAACGTGACTTTCGGGATCTTCTCTCAAACATGCATCCAAGACTGCATCAGATATTTGATCGCATAATTTATCTGGGTGTCCTTCACCAACAGATTCAGATGTAAATAAATATGTACCTTTCATAAAAACCTTCTTACAATGTATGTAAAAAAAATTATACACGAAAAAAATGGATAAAACAAGTGTTTCTCAAAATTTCGCGAAAATCTTTTTACATAATCTTTCAATAATATACATTTACAAATCTCACTTTATGGTGTACAATGTTCGTACAAGTTTTCTATGAAGGATGTTATGTATGATGGAGTTTCACGTTTCTAAGCCTATGAGGGATAAGTGTAATTTTGACCTCCCACTGTTTTCAACTAATGGAAACGTTATTTTTGCCCATTTTAAGAACGTTCGCCTTTTTGCAAAAAAAATAAATGATACAATTAATCCAATAACTGAGCCTAAAAAGTTTATAAAAGCAGGACAGTTAAATGCTATGGGTTTAATCGATGAGATATTCCATATTGTATGTAACCTTTTTCGTGATGAAAAAAATAGTACAGTATTTATAGATTTGCTTTCTCATCTAGAAGAGACACTTGGAAAAAAAGCAGTAGATATGCTGCTTAGAGGATTCACAGAAGAGTTTCCTCCTTTGTCGGTTTACCGCCAAGAAATATCAGAGCAAGATTATTTAGATGGTAAAACTGATGGTGTTTCAAATAAAGTTTTTGTGTTAGAAGAATTAATGCTTTTAGTGTTAGCAAATGAAAATCCTGCTTTTGAACCTTTTTATGTTCTCTTTAATGATGAAAAACTTAAAAAGAATACAAATTATACTAAAGCTTGGTCTACAATTCAAACATTTTTTAAATCGCAACCGCTGTTTGGACCTAATCATACAGATTTAATAACAATGCTAAAAGAACCGGTTGTCGCAAGCCCAAATAGTTTAAAAGGCCAGCTCGATTATATTAGGCATTCGTGGAAAGACCTTTTAGGAGAGCATATTTTACGACTGCTTTCCAGTATGGACATGATAACCGAAGAAGAAAAGCCTGGTTGGAGTGGTCATTTTTCAGGGCCCCCTCCTATGGAAGCATACAATTACGACTCTCTTCTTAAAGAGTACGAACGTTTTAGTCCCGACAGAGATTGGATGGGAAATGTTGTTCTTATGGCAAAAACGGTGCTTGTATGGCTTGACCAACTGTCAAAACAATATAAAAAAGAAATAACAAGGCTCGATCAAATTCCTGATGAAGAACTTGATAATTTAGCGCAACAAGGTTTTACCTCTCTTTGGCTTATAGGTATTTGGGAGCGTTCTTGGGGAAGCAAACGGATTAAACAAATAAATGGAAATCCTGAAGCAACTTCAAGTGCATACAGCTTGCACGATTATGAAATAGCAGAAAATTTAGGTGGATGGGAAGCACTTGAAAGCCTTCGACAACGATTGTGGTATAGAGGTATTAGAATAGCTGCTGATATGGTTCCAAACCATACCGCACTCGATTCAAAGTGGGTTGTTGAAAAGCCACATCTATTTATACAAAGTAACGATTGCCCTTTTCCTACATATACTTTTCACGGTGAAAACCTTTCGTTAGACCCGAGAATTAGCGTATATGTTGATGACCAATATTATTCAAAAACAGACTGTGCTGTTGTATACAAACGGGTAGATAATCAAACAGGCGATACACGCTATATTTACCACGGAAATGATGGCACAGGACTTCCTTGGAATGATACGGCCCAAATTGACTTTTTGAACCCAGAAGCACGTGAAGAGGTAATTCAAAAAATTCTTCATGTTGCAAGAAACTTTTCAGTTATTCGCTTTGATGCTGCAATGGTTTTGGCAAAAAAACATATTCGCCGTTTATGGTTTCCAGCTCCTGGACAAGGAGGAGACATTGCAGGTAGAGCAGAACACGCAATAAGTAACGATGCCTTTGAAGCTGCAATTCCAAATGAGTTTTGGCGCGAAGTGGTAGATCGTATTGCTACAGAGATTCCAGATACACTTCTTTTGGCAGAAGCTTTTTGGATGATGGAAGGATACTTTGTGCGAACACTCGGTATGCATAGGGTATACAACTCTGCTTTTATGAATATGCTCAAAAAAGAAGAAAATTCCAAGTATCGCTCAACGATAAAAAACACCATTGAATTTGACCCTCAAGTTTTAAAACGATTTGTAAATTTTATGAATAACCCTGATGAAGAAACTGCTGTTGCACAATTTGGCAAAGGTGATAAATATTTTGGTGTTTGTACGCTAATGGTAACAATGCCTGGTCTTCCAATGTTTGGACACGGCCAAATTGAAGGGTTTGGTGAAAAATACGGAATGGAATACACACGTGCATATTGGGATGAGCAA
Organism: uncultured Treponemataceae bacterium; assembly: GCA_964622185.1. GTDB lineage: Bacteria > Spirochaetota > Spirochaetia > Treponematales > Treponemataceae > CAYJFX01. Next base: position 838 of record CAZUPJ010000084.1, on the reverse strand, counting down.
AAAGATTATGATTTAATTGATAGGCATAATCACGATATTTTCCCTCTAATGAAAAAACGCTATCTTTTTTCTGATGTAACATATTTCCGTTTGTATGACGTTTGGTCAGATGGGAACGTAAATGAAAATATTTTTGCATATTCAAATAAAAGCGGAAGCGAAAGTAGTGTGGTGTTTTATAACAATGCATACGAGCAAGCATCAGGATGGGTTGCTCATTCTTGTAACTATGCAGTAAAAAATGATTCTGGAAATATCGAAATGCATACAGAACATATTGCTCATGCAATTGGCCTTACAAACGACAAAAATCATTATTGCATTTTCCGCGAAAAAAAGTCTGATCTTTGGTACATTCGTTCAAGCAATGAGTTGTACGAAAAGGGCATGTATTTACACTTAAATGGCTATGAATATCAAATATTGTTAGATATATCTGAGGTTGAAGATGATGATACTGGAATGTATCATATTCTTTGTAAAGAGTTAAATGGTCGGGGTGTGAAAGATATTGATGTAGCCCTTAAAGAAATTTTCTTAAAAGATTTATATGCATCGTTGCAGAAGTTTGCATCGGTTGAATTTTTTAACGGAATTGCACAACTTTGTACTCCACACTTGCAAAAGATTGATTCAAAAGATAAAAAGCCACAAAAGCCCATAACTTTGGCAAAACTTTTTTCACAATCTAAAGACGCAGGTATAGAATATTTTAAAATGCTTGAAATATTTATTGGTGGAAACTATGGATCTTCTACAGTCTTAAAACCACAAAAAGAAAAGCAGCATTGTGATACAGAGCTAGTATGGAAAAACTTTGAAAAGAATATTACAAAGT
>CAZUPJ010000083.1:0-6978 GCA_964622185.1 uncultured Treponemataceae bacterium | reverse complement strand
AGAATAATGGTAAAAAAATATTTGTAGCCATTTTGTAGCCACTGAAAAAGAAAAATCCCCGAAAACCCTGTATCTATCAGGGTTTTCGAGGACATATAAGCTACTCCCACTCGCTAAGTTTTATTCAATTTTAGATACTTTTGTATCGTTTTGGTGCTGTTTCCCATGCTCTTTTATCTTTATTATACCGGGTATGTACGAGAAGTCAAGTTTTTAGTATCATGGTAGTATCACGAAAAATGTGTATGTCATTGCTCTTTAGTCCGCTCATCAATTATGTTTTTGATACTTACATCTACACCAAATGCGACAAGCCTGTTTTTGACATAATTAAAAGCAACTTTACTGAAAAAAGGTATTTGAGGTAGGGGTGGAGTATTTTTGGATATAATCCCAAACACCACTTTGATAGCTCTCTCGTTACTGATTACAAAACCGCTACCATTGGGTTGTTCAGCAATTTTTGCATTAGCCAAAGCTAAAAACTTAGGATCAGATAAAAGTAACTCAGCCGATACAATGCCTTGGTTAAACAGATGGCTTAATGTAGAAGAACCCGAATACGGTTTCAAGTGTATTAGCTCACAATCTATAGATAAAAGGTCGCAAAGTTCGATACTGCTATGACCACCGCCATATGTAATGTTTTTTCTATCCATTAGCAAAAAACCATTAGGGTTATTTTGTTGAACGTAAGTAGAGTAAGCATTTTCATCCTTATGACTGTTCGTACATGCCGGAAACTCGATATTTGATATTGCTGTAGCGGTATAATTTGAGTTGATGGAGTCCACAAAATCACTATTAATTTTATACCATTTACCATTATTTATACAATAAGCTTGTCCATCTATACTACATTCTCCAAACACACACTTCAACGCACTCCACGTATGTACTTTCGAATCATCGACAGAAGATATAGCATGAATCTGTTTCGCTTTTAATTGGTCTGTCGTAGTTAGTGGGTTTCTAAATGAAGCACATACTTCATGAATATCAATATCGTCAAATATTGTCTGTCCATTATATTTGAAACCACTTATTTCAGTCCAATTGATTACATCTGGCACTGCCATCCAGAACAACGGAGATTGATTGTTTACGGCTTCAATCAGATAGTTGTTTAATATTGTATTTTCTCTTTGAGACTTAACGTTTTGAATATGGTCTATCCAAGAAAAGTTTTGTTTGTAAGTATGTGAACAGTACCTTTTATATGTTTTGACTAAAAAATCATTGATATTGCTTATGTCAACTTCAGCGGACACAAATAGCGCATCGCTACCCGAAATAGCTCCTTTAGCGTAATCGTCAACATCAGAAATACCTGTAATATGGCTTACTAAGTCACGATTAATATCAATGCCAAAATCAGCAATTCCAGATTTTAATGGTAATTGTTCGTAACTGAGCTTTTGATTTCCACCAATATTAACTTTGTTGACTCTACGCAAACTATTGTTAGAAATTGTATTTAGCACCACTTTTATTCCAAAGCGTTCTTCAGTAACATCGTCATTGAGCATGTTCTTTCCATAGCCCATAGTTATTGCAAAAATTCTTGTCCCACCGGTTTCAACAATTTTCACTCTTTGTAGCAATACAGCTCTTGCATTGGCAACAAAGAGACTATTGGTATCAACCTTGCTTGTTAGGAAGTTTGTTGCCCATTGTGGTTTTACTTTAGATGAATACCCCAAATAAACTTCAGTATCTGCATCAATACTCTGCATAGAATTATAATCTCGCATTATATCTTCAAAATAAGCAAATTCTTCTTTTATAAGAAAAATAGACAATTTGTTTTTACTTGGCAATGTATTCACCCCCTTAACAGAATAACATAAAACGTAATGCATCACACTCTAATAACTGCACTTTTCATCAACCAATAATCAAGAGACACCGTGTTCACCGGCTCAAACGGTGCATTCCCGTCCGCATTATATAATTCCGCCATCTTCCCATAATCTAACTCGCCATTCCAGCTTTCAGAATACAAATCACCCAACGCAAATGACCTAACCAATCGCTTCAACATGAACGCATATACATCCATGTGCGATATTCCCAGTGGATTTACAGTCTGCATCCTATCCAAAAGTTCATCAAACGTGAGAGTAGCTGCATCGCTATCAGCTACACTTACCGCATCTAACACCTTATCCATACAACTATCCACATAGAGCAAATTATTTTTCGGTATACGTTTTACTGACAATAGCAACTTCATCACCCCACAAATACATGCTCATTATGATATATAATAGCACTCTCACTCGGCAAAAACCTTGACGGCGTAATAATTTTCTTGTTCTCATATCTCAAGAAATAATCACTAAACACTTCCTGTGTGCAGTGTTCTTTGATTTCCTTCGACAAGACAATAGAATAATCGCCCGTAATCGTAATAAGCCCCTTATCAAACGCTCTGTCGTGCAAGCTATTGAGACACAACCCGTTTTGCGGATTCGTGCGTTCGGTTTGTGCATCGCTTACCCTCCACGGCTTGATATGACTGGCGATTAGTAGTTGGGGTAGGGCAAGCCCCGTAATGCAACAAGTATTGTTATATGCTGATAAAACAGCACTGCGGAAAAACGACTGATTTACACGCACCTTTGTGACTTGTTCTCTTGTATAGCCCTGTGGTATATGTAGCGGAGCTTCTCCTATGATAGTTTCAACATCCTTATTTTTGAACTGAGCTATCAAAAGTTCGCTCTCATAGGCAAGTTTTTCCCAATCAGCATTAAACTCATCCCAAATCGCCTTATCTAACCGACTGGCGTTGGTTAAGCCCGAAATGCCTTGTCTTTGCAATTCCGGGTCGAAACTACCGAAATTACCGATTTTCATATTGACTGCACTGGGCGTTCTCCCGATGAGGTTCGCAATCTCAATCACGTCCGGGTGTGTTTTTGATGACTTCTTAAACGGTATCTTGCAATACAGATTGAAAACTACAATGGATTGCTCTCTTGTCCAGTTGTTCGCCATCAAAAATCATCCCACCAAAGTTTTTATTAAACCACCTTCGCAACCTCTTTAGCAACAAACCAAAACATCACTGGAGGAATGGCGTTGCCAAGTGCTCGATACTGTGCCGTTTCACTCTCTACAAGATGAAACGCTTCCGGGAAAGATTGTATACGAGCGACCTCTCTCGGCGTAAATCGTCTATATTTCTCACCAATCTGCAAAACGGGATCAGTGCTATTCAATGACACTTTTGCCAAGTGTGCACCGACAGTATTGCATGGCTTGGTAATATCTTGAGCACGACCTTTGTTCATTTTTTCTCGTTTTTTCATCATTCCGGCGACGGCTCTTTCGCTAAAGTAATATTTTTCATCAACAAAATCTTCTATTACTCTTTCTAATGGTACATAGCTGTCCTCACCCACAAAGCCGTCAGGAATATCAAAGCTAATCTTCAAATCTTTCCTAAATCCAACGATAATAACCCTCTCACGCTTTTGAGGTACACCAAAGTTGACGGAATTAAGCAACTTGTAGCTAACATCGTATCCGCTATCCTCAAACTCTTTCAAGATAAGAGGAAAAGCATCTTTGCCGTTTGCAGACAATATACCTTTCACATTTTCGGCAATAAAGCACTTTGGCTGTTTGTCTCTTAACACTCTGCACATCTCGAAAAAGAGTTTACCTCTATCATCTTTAACGCCTAATCTCTTAGGGTTTTGTGCTATAATCGAAAATGATTGACAAGGAAAACCACCAGTTAAAATGTCGAAATCGGGTAACTCCTCAGATTTAATTTCTCTAATATCCCTGTCATCGGGTTTAATGCCAAAGTTTTTTTCAAAAATACTACAAGCGGTGGGTTCAATGTCGTTCGCATAGACGATTTCCATATTGTTGGCTTCGTAATATTTTCCTAAGAACTCAAAATCACCTAATAACCCAACATCTGTGCCACCGCAACCGCAGAATAAAGATGCTACTTTTAATTTACCCATGTTAATAACTCCTCATAATGCCCTGATGTTTTAGTATCAAATGTGATTTCAGCACCATCTCTGGGTATCATATCAATCATATCACGCTTGTATAGTCCAACAGGGTCTTGCATAATAAACAGCTTCTTATCTTGCTTACTAATTGCAAGTCGATAAATAAAATATCTGTCTTTTGTGCTTGTTGCTACATTCCATTCATTTGGGGTCAAATGGATTTTTGTAAAATGCAACGGCTTCATGCTAATTGTTGTTTTCACTTCAATGTATCGTTTTAACTCATCGAGTTCAACTGATTGAATATCATATCCAACTGCAAATTTTGTTGGTATTCTTTGGATAAGATGTATTAAGTCACTTCTGCCACCCAATTTAACCCGTTGACACTCATGACTATACACCATACCTTCGCCCATATCTCCAATATCTTTGGTAGACGTAATGGCATCGGTGTACAACCTATCTTCAAATGCTTCGATGCTTTTCTGTTTAAGCTGCTCATATTCCTCGCTATCTTGCGCTATAAATGCCAAAATATCCGTTGAGAAATCGGTAGCACTCAAGTCTCGATTTACATATTCTACCCACGCAAGGTTACAAAGATTGATTTCTTCCAAGGTTGCCGTTTTATCGGAAATAAGTGCATCGTAGCCGCTAAACCATTCCGTGGAATTTATGAATTTCAATATCATTTCATTTTCGAGCGTGTTGGTATAATAACTTCTACTATCATACGTATTCAATAAATTGGCAATTTCCATGTAGTCTAAAATGTCACCGGCATAACGAATGACATCACCGGTCATATCGTACTCAATTTCACTGTCCCGATTTTTTGAAATCCTTGCCCATACATCGGCAGGATTTTCATTATCTCTAACGCATCTCAAATCATTGAGGATACAATGGCAAACTTCGGCTTTGGTAATACCAACTCTTTTACCCTCTATTTCTTCAGCCGCTTTTAACACCTTTAGAATATATTGTGCAGGCTTAAAGCGAACACCACTTTCAATTAAGACCTTGTTTTCGTGCGCTTTAATGTGTGCTCCCGGATACTGAAATGTGTATAGAAATTTCTTGAAGCTTTCAACTAAGTCTTCCGTGTCATATAGCTCAATAGCTCGTTTTCCGGGTCTGCAAATTTCACCATCATTTACAATAAAGCCAAATAATGATGATATCTCAGTTCTCCAATTATTGATTGTTTTCAGTTTTTTTGTTATATTGCCGGGGTATTTGTATATAGCTTCATTGAGCTTTTCATCAAACTCCCTTTTGGGGGATGTTGGTAGCTTGGATATTTCACCAGCCATATATAACAACACATTTTCTATATCATTCTTAAATCTTGGGCGAACATGATGTATGCGAATATAGTATTCATCAGGAACTGTATACATAAACTCTACTCCTTACACTAAGTATTCAAGTAGCTTATGTGCAATCCTTTGTGCCATTAACGGTGGAACTGCATTTCCTACTTGTCTGAATTGTTGCGTCTTGTTTCCTAAAAAAATGAAGTCATCGGGGAAAGATTGCAGTCTCGCACTTTCTCTAACCGTAGGCACTCGATTATATTTATAATGGAAGTGGTGACGATGCCCTGTATCTATTGTAGGAGCGGGCTTATTGCTATTAAACCGTGTCCATGCAACATGAAAATTTCTTGATGCCTTATATTCTTCGGGTAGACTTTTATAATTGCCACCATCAGGAACAAGCGATATAATATGTTTAATTTTATCGGAATGTGCCGCCGCAATATGGTTTTGCACATTCTTTGAATTTGCCCTCATCAGCTCTTGATATGCGTTTTGTGACGCTGTAGCATACGCCATCACATTCTCGCCCAATTCGTCTACTAAGGGAGGCAAATCAGACAATGCCATATCGCAAGTTATGATGCTGTCAAGTGCTTTAGGAAATTCAAACAGATTATCCTTTATCCCAACAAATACAACTCGTTTTCTGCTTTGCGGAACACCGTGTTCGGAAGCGAGCATGATTTCAAAATTAACTTTGTAACCTAAAGCGGTGAGCTTTTCAATGATGGAGTTTTTTATCTCTCCTTTGAAAAGAGAAACCAACCCCGGAACATTTTCAATGACAAACGCTTTAGGTTTTATTTCTTCAACCAATCGAATGTATGATAGATACAATTTGTTTCGTGGGTCATCAAATCTCCTTGGACCTGACAAGGACATTCCTTGGCATGGCGGTCCACCTACAATTACGTCAATTTGCTGATTTCCGATGGCACTCTTTATTTGATTTTCATATGTAATCTCAGTAATATCACCACAAATTGTTTTTGAGCCTTTATGATTCAATTCAAATGTTTTTAATGCCATAGCATCATTGTCTATACCCAACAGAACCTTGTATCCTGCTTTTTCAAATCCATAAGATAATCCTCCGCAACCGCAGAAAAAATCTACCACGTTTATAGTCCTCATTCTTGTCCCTTGCTTTCTTTTTTTCTGCTATCGCTTGGCTTTTCGGCACTTACCGGAATTGCCCAATTTTCGCCTAACTTAAATACACCCTCAATTCTACCTTGAGAGCATAATATTTGTACACGTCTTTGAGAGATGTTCCATTTTTCAGCAGCTTGATGGGCTGTCATATATTCCATTGCTGTCACCTCATAACTATATAAGTTTATTATATTCCACGGGGCGAACAATGTCAATAGATGCTTGATATTTTGATTAGACAAGTCAATGGAGCTATTGCATTTTTTTTGGTTTGCAACAGCTCCATAATAGCCCTACTTATAAATCAATTCACTGCACACAATCTCCTCAGCGCAAGCCTTGTAGTTGTTCATCAGCCCGACCCACTTCATCCGCTTTGGTTATCTCATGTTCTTCACAATACTGCAATAACTGCTCGTGAAGCTCTTTGTCAAAGCGTACTTTTACATCAAATTCCTTAAGTGTTGTTTTTGTCATTGAAATTCCTCCTTTGAATTTGTTAGACAACTTTAATT
>CAZUPJ010000082.1:1428-7012 GCA_964622185.1 uncultured Treponemataceae bacterium | reverse complement strand
CAAAAACATTTACAAAAACGCCTTCTTTCTTTGTTTTGTATGATGGAGTTGTATTGCCAGTATCAGTACAATCTGGATTCAATATTACCTCTGAAGTAGTAAATAATCAGGTAATATTTTCTGCAACGCTTAAGAATAAACTAAATGTTACCGTATATTATGATTTTTTTTCAACCGTTGAAGGTGCTGTATCTGACTCGGTAAAAGTATCAGCAACAATTGAAAACCTCTCTCCGGAAAGTCACGATGTAGCATTAAAAGCTTTTTTTGACACGTGGCTTGGTGAAAGTACTGCTACACATTTTACTACTTCGTTAAGACCTGCTATTACTTCTGAAACACTATTTACTGACATAAAAAATGATAAGTGGATTCAATCTGCAAATTTAACCAATGCAATTAGGTTTATTATACCAGAGAGCAGAATAGATGATATAAATAGTATTGTTGTAGCAAATAAAAATCTTTTATCACAACAGGTGTGGAATTTCAATGTTACGCAAGGAAGAGAATTTCATTCACTCAATTCATATAATAATTCAGCACTTGCAATTACATGGAATAATTTTATTTTAGGAACTGATATTTATGATAAAGCTGAATTTTATATTTTTACTAGCGAAGCTACAAGCATTATGCCTACTCAATGGCCACCTGCTGCAGCATCCTCTGTTATGGTAGAAGAACCTGTTGAAATACCCAGTGTAGAAAATATGCAAGCACTTTCAGACTCTTTATCAAGTCTTTCTCCTGAAGATTTACAAGAAATTTTACGTATTCTAGATACCATAAATGCTCTTAGTGAAGACAATAGTTATTTGAATCAAGATGAAATTATTTTATTAAATTCTCAAGTTGATGCAATACTAGAGCGAGCTGGACGGTAAGTGTAGATGCCAATATCACCGCTTGAAAAAGCGAAAAAACTGCTTTCAGCAAGACGCTTTCCCGCAGTTATCTCACTTTTGGAACCTCAAATTATAGAATATAAAGACTCTTTTCAATTTTTATACTTATTGGGAACTGCTTGCCTATATTTAGGCGATATAGGTGGTGCAGAGCTCTATTTTAAAAAAGCTCGTAATATAAAACTGTCCGATGTAAATCTTATTACTGCACAAGCAGTGCTGTTTTTAAGGCGAGGAGAAGTAAACAGAGCGGTCGAATATTATTTGCTAGCACAAGAATATGATCCAAATAATAAACTTGCAAAAAAAGCATTGGAATTTATAAAAAATAATAGTAGTTCAGATGTTTTTGTACACTTAGTTCAAACGGGAAATATTAAACGTTTTTATCCTAGATTAGGTATGCATCCCAAAGTAATGCAAGCGGCAGTTCTTGCAATTGTAGTTTCTTGTGCAGCAATTGTTTTTTTCCTTTTTAATGTAAGCGCTGAGATTCAAGGTACACGTGCAGACCTTTCTGACCTAGTGCTTACCGTCGATGAAAAAAATGATGCACTTATTCAAGATACTGCATCATCGGTATTTCGTTATATTTTAACCCAAGACGAGCTTGAAACAGCTTATAATGATGCACAAAAATACTTTCAAGGCTATAAAGACAATTTAGCACAAATTGAAATTAATCGTATATTAAATTCAAATGCTTCTGTATCAATTCGCCAAAAAGCACGGCTTTTGGCAGAGTACCTTGTGGAACCCACATTTGATACCGAAATAGTAAATTTTACTTATGAGCAAATTAAAGACGAAGTTTGGCTTTATTTAGATACATGGGTTGTTTGGTCAGGGCGCATTTCTAATGTTGTAGAAACGCAAACAGAGTATCGCTGTGACTTTGTTATTGGTTACGATAATTTACAAAAGGTTGATGGTATTGCCCCTTTAGTAATTGCACAACCAGTGAGTATTGATACCGGATTACCTGTTCAAGTACTTGCACGAATTAGTGTTGAAAATGGAAGACTTTTATTAAAAGGAAAATCAATCTATCAACCGTTAGTAGGAAATTGAAAAATAATATTATTTTTTCTGTGAAACACCTACTAAAATGACTATAATATAATGTAGAATACTAAAAAAGTATGTTTCTTGTTCAGTGTTCTGTCAGGTTTGTAATAAAAATTATTAGATTCTTTAATTTTTTGCAAACATACTATAAAAACTAGAGTAACCACTAAAAAGCTAAAAGTATTCAGTGGTCTCATATAGCGGGAGGCTATTATGGCTAAAGTAACAAACGAAATGACTATTCCTCAAGATTTGAGTGAAAAAATGCAAGCGTTAGAAGCAGCACGTTTACAAATTGAAAAACAATTTGGACAAGGTTCTTTAATGAAACTTGGAAATGTAACTAATGCTGCAGGCGTTGATGTAATACCATCAGGCTCTATTATGCTTGATGAAGCATTAGGTATTGGTGGATATCCAAGAGGGCGTGTAATTGAAGTCTATGGACCTGAATCTTCAGGAAAGACAACGCTTGCTCTACATGCCATTGCAGAGGCTCAAAAACTAGGTGGAATTGCAGCTTTTGTCGATGCAGAGCACGCACTGGATCCTGTTTATGCAAAAAATCTAGGTGTAAACATTGATGATCTTTGGGTGTCGCAACCAGATACGGGAGAGCAGGCACTAGAAATTGCAGAAAGCTTGGTACGTTCAGGAGCTGTAGATATTATTGTTGTAGACTCTGTTGCAGCCCTTACACCACAAGCAGAAATTGAAGGTGACATGGGCGCATCTCACATGGGTTTACAAGCTAGACTTATGAGCCAAGCGTTGCGAAAACTTACTGCAATAATTGGAAAATCAAAAACAATAATTATTTTTATTAACCAAATAAGAATGAAGATTGGTGTAATGTTTGGAAACCCTGAAACTACTACAGGTGGTAATGCACTAAAATTTTATGCATCTCTAAGACTAGAGGTTAGGCGTGTTGAATCAATTGACGCAAAAGGTGAAGAAGATGCAGTTGGTAACAGAGTACGTGTAAAAATTGTAAAAAACAAAGTTGCTCCGCCGTTTAGAAAGGTTGAGCTCGATATTATGTTTGGAAAAGGTGTATCTGCTATTGCAAGTCTTTTAGACTCAGCTGTAAGACATGGATTTATTGATAAAAAAGGTGCGTGGTATACAACCGAAACAGAAAAAGTAGGGCAAGGGCGAGAAAACGCCATTAACTTTTTAGAGCAAAATCCTGATTTTACTTTTGATGTTGAAAAGAAAATACGCGAAAAACTATTTCCAGGACAAGTATTAAAAGAAGCACCAAAACAAAAAAAGGCATCCGCGGCAGCAACTCAAAAGGCTGAAACTGGTGATGCTCCAGTGGGAGATTTGTTTTAATATGCATTTTGTTGTTTTAGCACTAGGTTCAAATAAAGCATTTGTATGCAATAATACAATTATGTCGCCTCCTGAGGTGCTAAAACAAGCTTGCGATGTACTTTGTAGTTTTATACCTGACTTACAATGTTCAAGTTTATATCAAACGCAGCCTATGTATGTCACAGACCAAGCTGATTTTTTTAATATGGCAGTATGTGGCATGTATAATGGGTCGCCTGAAAACTTACTGTCACAAACACAACATCTAGAAAAAACGTTTGGCAGAAACAGAGATTATGAAATACCAAATGGTCCAAGAACCTTAGATATTGACATTATTTTATTTTCAGACATAGTGATGTCGAGTGATTCATTAGTTATTCCTCATCCAAGAATTGAGGAGAGAGCCTTTGTTCTTGCCCCAATGCTAGAGATTTTGCCAAAAGATGCCGACAATAGTTTAAGGGAGTATTATTCTGAATGCTTACAAAAGGTAGGATTCGACGGAATAGTAAAAAACATCCCTTAAGTGGAGGCATAGCATGGAGCTAGAACATAATACAGATTCTGACCAAAGAATGTATAACTTGGCACAGTTTGAAGGTCCCTTGGATTTATTGTTATCATTAATTAAAAAAAATGAAGTTAATGTGTATGATATTCCAATTGGTGATATTACTGAGCAATATTTAGATTACCTTGACTATGCAGTGGTAACAGATTTAGAAAACTTAACAGAGTTTTATTCGTTAGCAGCAGAGCTTTTGTACATAAAGTCGCATCTCTTACTTCCAATCGAAACTAATTTTGATGGAGATGAAATGGAAGATCCTCGTCAGGAACTTGTTGATAAACTTATTGAATACCAAAAGTTTAAAAAACTTTCAGAGCTCATTGAAGAGAAAGAAGAAGAAACTGAGTGGAATGTTGAGAGAAAAAAAATACAAAATGTTCTTCCTTTTGAAGAAGAGGAACTTTGGGAAAAAATTGATACATGGACCTTGATGAAAACATTTACTCAGCTGGTTGGAGCTCATTCTGGCGATAAAATTATGAGTATGTATGAAGAAATCTCTGTTGGGGAAAAAATTACTCTTATGAATGAGTTTTTTGAAAATAAAGGAGAATGCTTTTTTACAGATTTAATTATTCGTAAAGAAAGCATCATGGATATAGTATGTGCTTTTATGGCAATTTTAGAAGCCGTAAAATTTCACTCAGCATGTATTTATCAAAATAGAATGTTTGGAGATATAAAAATTTTGCCGCTTAAGGCAGCATAATAGGAATCATTAGTTAATATAATATTAATTTAATAGTTCAATATGGAGTTATATGTGGATTTAGAAAAGGAAACAGCACTTGTTGAGGCTATCTTTTTTTTAGAAGGTGAGTCAATAAGTGTAGACGGATTGGTGCGTGTTTCAAATTTATCAAAAGAAGTTGTACAAAAGTGCATCGAAAAACTTACCAAAAAATATTCAGCACAAGACTCAGCCTTGGAACTTCAACAAATAGGCGGAGGATGGCTTTTATGTGTAAAAAAAGAATTATGGGGCGGATTAAAAGATCGTTACGGTAAGAAAAACGAAGGAAAGCTTTCAAAAGCAGCTTTAGAAACATTATCAATTATTGCCTATTCTCAGCCTATTACGCGTGGAGAAATTGAAGCAATACGTGGTGTTTCAGCCGATAATATGATTCGTCATCTTTTTGAACGCAATATGATTAAAGAAGTTGGAAAAAAAGATGTTCCTGGAAAACCTGTTCAATATGGAACAACAAAAGAGTTCTTAAAAATATTCAGGCTTAATAGCATCGCAGATTTACCCAAACTCGATGAAGCAGAAAGTGAGAGATTTGAACTTGCAAGATAACATACGATTACAATTATTTTTAGCTCGATGTGGTGTTGCCAGCAGACGTGCCTCCGAAGGTATTATTAAAGAGGGGCGGGTGAGCGTAAATGGAGTTACCGTTACCGAGCTTGGTTCAAAAGTTTCGTTAGATGATGTTGTTTGTGTGGATGGAAATGCCATCCACTTAGAAGAACAAAAACGATATGTTCTTTTGAATAAACCTGCTGGATTTGTTTGTAGTTTATCAGATGAAAAAAATAGAGAAGTAGCAGCAGATTTATTAAAACCTTATTTTAAAGAACGCCTTTACAATGTTGGGCGTTTAGACATGTTTTCAGAAGGCTTAATTATTTTTACAAATGATGGTGAGTTTATGCAAAAATTATCGCATCCATCATCGCAAGTAGAAAAAGAATATGTTGTTGA
>CAZUPJ010000082.1:0-1328 GCA_964622185.1 uncultured Treponemataceae bacterium | reverse complement strand
AATAAAATTAACATTTAAGGGTTTAACATGCAAGAAATGGAAGTGGAAATGAATGAAACTCGAAGCTCCGACGAGAGCATTCAAACACAATTACAGGAGAAATATCTTAAGAGTCTTGAGACACTTGAAGAAGGTCAACTTGTAGATGGGTTGGTAATTCAAGTAACCTCTGATGACGTTTTTGTTGACGTTGGTTACAAATCAGAGGGAAAAATTCCAAAATCGGAGTTTTTGGAAATTCCTAAAGTTGGCGATACCGTTAGTGTAGTTCTTGTAACAAAGGAAACAAGAAATGGTGAATTAATTGTTTCAAAGAAAAAAGCAGAAAGTATTCAAATTTGGAAGAATCTTAAACAAGCTTTTACAGACAAAACACCAGTTGAAGGTACAATTGATAAAGCTGTAAAAAGTGGTTTTGAAGTGCTTTTAGGAGCAGATATACGTGCTTTTTTACCATTAAGCCAAGCAGATATTCATAGAGTATTACAACCTGAAAAATTGGTTGGTGTAAAAAGTCTTTTTTATATTGACAGACTTTATACAGACAGAAAAGCAAATATTATTGTAAATCGAAGAAATTACTTAGAAGAATCAATTACATCAAACAGAAATACATTTTTTGATACGATTTCAATTGGCGATACTGTTACTGGTAGCGTAAAAAGTTTTACTAGTTTTGGTGCTTTTATTGATTTAGGTGGGTTCGACGGTCTATTACACATTAATGATATGAGTTGGGGACATGTTACACGTCCTAAAGATTTTGTAAAAAAAGGTCAAGAAATTACATTAAAAGTAATTCGATTAGATCCAGAAGATAAAAGAATTAATTTGTCTCTTAAACATTTTTCAGAAGATCCATGGTTAAACTTTGAAGGAAAGTACCATGTTGAAGATATTGTTAAGGGAAAAGTTACAAAGCTTGCAGATTTTGGTGCTTTCATTGAATTAGAAGAAGGCATTGAAGGTCTTGTGCACATAAGTGAATTTTCTTGGGTAAGAAAAATCAATAAACCAAGTGATGTTGTAAAACAAGGCGATGAAGTTGAATGCATGGTTTTAGGCTATGATATTCAAGCAGGTCGTGTTTCTTTAGGTCTTAAACAAGTGCAAGAAAATCCATGGGATACTATTGGTGAAAAATATCCAGTTGATACAAAATTAACATGTAAAGTAGTAAAACTTACAAATGCAGGTGCTTTCCTTGAGATGGAAGATGGTATTGATGGATTTTTACATGTAGATGATATTTCTTGGACAAAAAAAGTTAAGCATCCGAGAACTGAATTAACCGTAGGACAAGAGTTAGAAGTACTTGTTGTAGAAAA
>CAZUPJ010000081.1:4516-7122 GCA_964622185.1 uncultured Treponemataceae bacterium | reverse complement strand
AAAAATCAAATTTCAAAGAGGATACATGGATAAGCTCAGTTTTCTAAAAATGAATAACTTAACGATCGAATAATAAACATACAATAATTTTACGTCTTAAAAAGTCTTATATGTTTTTTTGTTCCTGTACTCTTGAAGTCATTCTTGATTGTTTGCTTGCCATTTTATTTGCATACATCTTTTGGTCAACTGTTTTAAAGAACTCGTTGAATTGGTTTAGTGTACTGCCTTTAAAGCAATCATATCCAATTGCAAGTGAGTACTTGTATACAGCATTTTTGTTAGCGTTTTTTACTTGACCTGTTACTTCTGCTATTGAAACTTGTAGATCCTCTTTTGTACAACCAACTAAAAGAGACACAAACTCGTCACCACCAATACGGAATGTTTTACCATACGTTCCAAAATTTTCATTAAGGGCATAATATGAATTTCTCAATGCATTGTCACCTTCAATATGTCCTAAATTATCATTGATTTGTTTTAGGTTATTCATATCTGAAATTACACACCATACTTCTTTTACAGTATTTTTATTACTAAAGATTTCGTTTAGTTCCTCGTGATATGCCTTTGCATTGTAGCCCCCAGTAAGGGTGTCATTGAAAGAGTATTCCAGAAGCATAGTTTTCATTTTGTTTGCAACGTTTGCAATTCTACCTACTTCATCTTCAGTGTAAAGACTACTTGGTATTTCTATTTTCATATTGCCAGTTTCAGCTATTTGAGACATTGCCTTTTCAAGCTTAATAAGACTTGAGCTCATTCTTTTTGAAAAGAATTGTGTAAAGAAAACTATTCCAAAGATGATTGCCAAGATGATAATTGCACCTGAAATTACTATTGTAATCACAAGAGCATCATTTCTCTCAAGAGCCGCCATCATAATTAATTCTTCACTTGCTGAGTATTCATCAATGCTTCCAAAAAACTCGTTTGCAATAGGAGTTACAACCTGTAATGCGTATAATGCATCATCATAATCACCCTCATTAATCCAAATATCGGCAGATAATATCATGCTGTCTTTATACACATTCTTTTCTGCAATAATACGTGTAAACTCGGTTAATTGTGAGCCGGTCAAATACTTTGAATAATCATCCATTTTGCGATCAAGGTCATGAAATGCTGTTATATAATCATGATAATAATCGTGTTTTATAGCCTCATCTTTTGCAAACAAAATATCTCGACCCAATACACGACAAACATACATATTTCTTATTATGGCACTTAATTCCTCTTTATGGCGTACATTGGTATCGATAATATTCTGAGATGAATTGTTTATCATAGCTATTGAAAAAAATGAAAACAAGCTGATTATTAATACGTTTATGATAACAAAATATTGGAGTGGGAGAAACTTCTTTCTTATTGTGGCATTATTGAGCCAGTATACAAATTTTTTCATAAAAATATTCCCCTGTGTAAAAATAGAAGCTACTACCAAAATGTATGTTAGTTTTTTCTATATGCTTCCAAGCTAGTAAATATGTCCGGTATTGTAATGAAATACATTGATAAGGTCAAGGAGGTAGTACAATATAGAATATGTTACATCTGTTTTCGGTATTCACTAGGAGTTATACCATATACTTCTTTAAAACTTTTTGAAAAATAACTCATTTCAGAAAATCCACAATTAAAACCAATATCAATAATTGGCAAGTTTGTAGTTCTTAAAAATAAAGCCGATTGTTCTATTCTATAATTCTTTACATATTTGACTGGTGCTGTGTTTAAAACAGTTTTAAAACACCGTAATGCTTCACTTTCACTTACGTTGGCACTTTTAGCTATTTCTAAAAGTGTAATATCATTTTTATAATTATTATGAATAAACGTCAGCATTGTTTTACATCTCGTTAATAGTTTGAGTTGTTTTATATTACCTTGTGCTTCGGTTTTCCCAATGGATTGTAAAATAGAAAGTAAAACGGAAGTGAGTTTTTCTCGTAACAAAAATTCATATGCAAAAGAAGCACTGTTAAAAATATCGTAGGCTTGCAAAATGTTTTCGCATGGCTCTTGTTTTAGAATATGAGTACTTGCAGAAGTCTCTTGTAATAAACTGTGAAAATATTCTTGAAATAAAATACTGTTTTCTTCACCATAAATGAACCTCGGATGAAAAACAAATGATTTTAGAGTACAATTGCCTTTTTGAAAGGCTTCGCAAGAATGAAGTCTTCCTGAATTAATAAAAACTCCTTCTCCAGGTTTTAAAACATGTTTTTCAAGTTCTACAACAAGTTCCATTTTTCCTGATGTTACAACAATGAGTTCTAATTCTTCGTGCCAGTGATAGGGTACTGCTAACTTTGATAAATCATCTTGATATATGGCAACTGGGAATTCTTTTGTGCCTTTAACGTTTGTTTCTCTGTTTGAACTATCTAGAATAATATCACATTGTAATTTGTTCATCAAAATTCCTTTGAAAAGCATGTTTTGGCGAAATTATCATAGTTTTTTACGATATTTTCATAGAAATTGCACTTTACTAACGATATAATTATATTAAAATTATACAGGAGGTGCAATATGGTAGGGTTACTTTTAGCACTTATTTACATTTCATTTATTAGTTTGGGGCTTCC
>CAZUPJ010000081.1:0-4416 GCA_964622185.1 uncultured Treponemataceae bacterium | reverse complement strand
TATCCTTAAAAGAAGTGTTTCAAATAAAAGGTGTTCCCTACATAGCAATTGCATTTTTTTGCTTTTGTGCAATAGAGCATACAACTGGTATGTGGGCGAGTAGTTATCTTGTATATAACCGTGGTGTAGCGCCAGAAATTGCAGCAGGTTTTTCTGCTCTGTTTTATTTAGGAATTACTGTTGGGCGCGGTATTTGTGGTTTTATTGCTATGAAGTATAACGATAAACAAATGATAAGAGGAGGGGTGCTCATTATGGGAATAGGAGCCGTTGTTCTTTTTATTCCTGGAGGAGAACTTATAGCTTTTGTTGGAATTAGTTTGGTTGGATTAGGCTCAGCTCCTGTGTTTCCATGCATTATTCATTCAACACCGTATAACTTTGGTGTAAAACATTCACAGGCAATTACTGGTGTTGAAATGGCCTCAGCTTATACAGGAACTCTTGCAATGCCAGCCCTTTTTGGAGTTCTTGGTCGAACATTTAGTTTTACCTTATACCCTGTATACATTGTATTGTTACTAGCAGTAATGATAGTTATGCATGAGTTAATGTTAAAAAAAATAAATAAAGGAGAATAATATGAAAACGAAAAAAGTATCAACACAAAAAACAAATGCAAGCAAAGGTTTGAAACGAAAAAAGAAAGAAATAATTTTTTCTCTTCCTAACATACATATTGGTGGCGGTAAGCGATGACTATTGAACATATTGCACTGTATGTTAAAGACTTAGAAAAAAGTAAAGCTTTTTTTGAAACCTATTTTAATGCAAAAAGTAATGATATGTACCATAATACAACGACTGGGTTTAAATCATACTTTTTGCACTTTGAAACAGGGTCGAGACTTGAATTAATGAATCTTCCTGTGCTAGAAGAAAAAAGCGAAAATAACAAAAGGTACGGTTTTATTCATCTTGCATTTAGTGTGGGGAGTGAAGAAAGAGTGCGAGAACTTACCGAACGTTTACGCAGTGATGGGTATACCATTACCAGCGAATGCCGTACTACGGGAGACGGCTACTTTGAAAGCTGCATAGCAGACGGTGAGGGAAACCTTATTGAGATAACAGTGTAAATAACAGTAGTATATAGATAATAATTAAACAAGTATTTGAAAATGAATCATTTGACGTTGTAGTTTGCCATTTTGTGTTTGAATTGTCGAATAATGAATCAACTGCTTCTTGAAAAAAATCCATAAAAATAAGTCAAAAATATATTCAGATTAATCTCGACAGTTTCAAAAACCTGTGATAAAATATAAACTAAGAATACTAATTAAAAAAGCTATGTTAGGAATGCAGCATGAAAGGCCTAGTAAGCAAGACAGCAGTAACAATACTCTTTTCCCTCCTTTTTTTTGGTGAAATACAATTTCTTTATGCTTCAGAAGTAATGAGTGAAAAAAGAGTCATTAAAGTTGGCTATGACAAAAATTATGGCGTTATTGACGATATTTTATCGCTTGATAACAAAGGCTTTGGGTATGACATTTTACAACGTGTTGAACATTATTCAAATTTTGACTTTGAGTTTTATGAATATAATTATTGGGACGCTCTTTTAGCACTAGAAGAGGGTGATATTGATATTATGGGCGTTGTGTTTGGAAATGCAATGCATCGAGATAAGTTTACCTATGTTCCAACAATTCTTGGAACAACACAACTTGTTTTAGCTACAAAAGATAGTGATGTATATTATGATGACCCAAAAGCACTGGATGGGAAAACGGTAGCTACTTTTTTAGGAAACCCATATGAAAAATATTTGGATGAGTATTGCAAAAAAAATAATATTACTATTAACTATGTAAGAGGGGCTACTAGCGATTTCCATAGCATTCCTGCTGATTATTATTTAATTACTACTATTGATAATAATGCTTCTGATTTACGAATGGTATTAAACTTAGAAGTATTTGATTTGTTTTTCTTAACGGGAAAAAATCAAGAAAAACTTGCTGTAGATATTGCAAATGCAATACGTTTGTCTGTTTCTGTAGATGGAAACTTTTTGGAACAACTACAAATTAAATACTATGGCAAAAAAAACTTGTCCCGTCGCCCTTTAACGCAAAAGGAATTAGATTTATTGCGTAGCAAAACACTAGTGTGTGGATATATTGATCACCACCAACCAATTCAGTACACTAATGAAAACGGTGAAGCAGATGGAATAAGTGTTGATATATTAAATATGCTTGCAGAAAAATATGGTTTTAACGTTGAGTATGTTCCTTATAATCATGATATGCCGTATCACTTGCATGAAAACTTTGATATGCTTATTTCTGCAATTGGAGATATCACACATGAAATGGAGCATTATACCCCTACACAACCTTTTATGAATCTTCCCTTAATGCTGTTTGCAGAAACGAAATTTATTGAGCAAATTATTTCCCAAGATTTTGATAGTACTCTTGGAATGTTAGATTATATTACTATTGACTACGATGATGTCGAACAGCGTTACCCTAATAATAGTCTTAAACAGTTTCATAAGTTTGAAACACTATTTGATTCTTATATGAAAGGCGAGGTTAAAGGAATTCTTGCTACCGAAAATGGGGTTGAGTATGCACAAGCAGTCCTTGCAGGTGATGAGCACCTTATTCAAAGTACAGGATTAACACTTCCTTTGCGGGCCTTTTTTTCACGAGACACTGAGCACCTTACAGAATATATTGGTGCTTTTAATATCATGTTTGAGCATATTGAACAAACGTATATAGACGAAATTGTTTCGATGCAATCGGTGCGTTTTTTGCCTGAATACTCTGCTATAAACTTTATTCAAGAATACTTTGTGCTACTAGCTGCAATAGTGCTATTAATATTACTAGCAATAATAAGCATTATACTCTATTATCAATATGATAGAAAAAAAGCTATTATGGATATAATAAATTTTGACTCTTTAACAGGTCTAATTTCTTTGTATAATTTTTCTGAGAAAGCAAAACTTATTTTACAAGCAGCGAATCCCAATGAATATGAAGTATTTGTGTTTGATATTGATAGTTTTCGCACAATTAATACCATCTACAGTAAAAATAAAGGCGATTTAGTTATTAATGCGATTGCAGATTCTCTTAATAAAGCGTATAAAGGGACAAATGCCTTAATAAGTAGGATTGTAGCTGACCAATTTGTAATTTTTCATAACGTAGGAGAAGAGAGTAATATTGCGAGTGTTTGTGAATCATTTATTAGCACCGCAATAAAGTCTGTAATGGGTGAAAAATACAACTTTAACTTATCAGTTGGAATATGCGTAGTTAGCGATACATCATTGTCAATAGATACTATCATAGATCATGCAGTGGCAGCTCATGCAAAAGGCAAAAGTAAGTATTCTTTTACATATACTATGTACGATGAAAGAATTGAAAAAGAGTTACAATTACAAACGAGTATTGTTCATCGTATGAAAGATGCACTACTCAATAATGAGTTTAAAGTTTTTTATCAGCCCAAAATTATATTTGATTCGTTAAAGATAGGTGGGGCTGAAGCACTTGTTAGGTGGTTCGATTTAGATAATGCAGCTGTTAGTACCCCCGAAGTATTTATTGGAATATTTGAATCAAATGGTTTTGTTGTTAGCTTAGACTTATATGTGTTTGAAGAAGTATGTAAGTTTATAGTCCAAAATCGAAGTGAACTTGCACTACCACTTATTTCGGTTAATGTATCAACAGTAACGTTATTTGATGACAGGTTTCCTAATGAATATTTTTCTATAATGAAAAAATATAACATAAATCCGCAATCCTTGGAAATTGAAATAACTGAAAGTGCTACAGCATTAGATCAAAAAGTGCTGATTGAAAAAGCACAACAAATACGTAATTTTGGACTTTTATTATCGATTGACGACTTTGGTGCTGGCGAATCATCATTAAATAGGTTAAATGCAATTGTTGCAGATACTATAAAACTTGACAAGGCTTTTTTAGACTACAATATTGCAGAAGAAAGAGGTTCGATAGTTGTAGATACCGTAATAAAAATGGCAAAGCAGCTTAACATGAAAGTTGTAAGCGAGGGTGTAGAAACCCTTGAACAAGTTAAATGGTTAAAAAGCCTCAACTGCGACTTGGCCCAAGGATACTTTTTTGAAAAGCCTATGAAAGCAGAAGATTTCAAAGATTTGCTTCGCACCAATAAAACATATGGAATAGAGTAGGGCACTCCTCCTCGATGATAAAATTTATTCGTTTACAATACTTTGGGTGCTCTTTTAAAATTTAGCTTTTGTGAGGGTAAACCGTAATATTTACAGGAACATCATACACTCTGTCATATACTGTTTTATATTCTCCGTCTATAAAACCAAAGTGCTCAAAGGTATTTCCCTTTGTTGCAATGAGCCTAATATTTATAAAAAAGTCTTTAGTTTCTGTT
>CAZUPJ010000080.1:0-7137 GCA_964622185.1 uncultured Treponemataceae bacterium | reverse complement strand
ACTTTCTGATATTGCTCAAAGTATTAGTAGTGATATTTCACTTACAGCTGACCTTTTAAAACTTGTAAATTCTGCAGCTTTTTCATTGTCAAATCCATGTACAAGCATTCCAGATGCCGTAAAATTGGTTGGGGTTCGAGGGATAAAGAATCTTTTATATTCTGTTGGTTCAATGAAGTCGGTTGGAACATCAACTGATGATCAAAAGAAATTATGGAGACATAGTCACAGGGTTGCCTTTTATTCATACAATTTAAGTCGAAATTTTTTTTCAAAACAAAGGAATGTAGTTGAAGATTCTTATGTTTGTGGATTGTTACACGATATGGGAAAAGGTGTTTTTTATTCAGCACAACCTAATTTTATGACTAAATTGAAAGAAATAAGTGAAGAAAAAACTATAGAACCCCATATGTTTGAAAAATTGCTGTCGGGGCAAAATCATGCAGAAATTGGAGCACAGATAGCCGAAAAGTGGAACTTTCCTCCAGTTATGGCAGAAACAATCCGATATCATCACGAGCCTGATGTTGAAAAACCTCTTTCTGTTGTTGTGTATTTTGCTAATATGTTGGCAAATTTCCAAGAAGGGGATGTTGAATACTACCAATTTGATACAGATGTTTTAGAAATATTTAAAATTACGACAGAAGAACAACTTGTTCAACTTTCTGAAAAACTTAAGGCTGCTTTTGATTCTGAACAAGAAGATGACTAGTCCATGCTTGCATTAGTATTCCGAATGCAACGCCGACATTTAAAGAAGCTTTTATTCCTGTTAAGGGTATAGTTACTCGACCATAGTTTGCTCTTTTTAGTGCCTCAGGGCTTACACCCAATTCTTCTGATCCTATAATAACGATACCACTTTCTGGAAAGTCAAATTTTTCTATTGATGTTCCTCCTGTTTCTAGGGCAAAAACAGGAATGTCTTTTGGTAACTCATTTAAATCACATCTTTTTGTTTTTATGTATTTTGAGCAACCCATGGCAGAGCGTTGTGCTCGTTGATGATTTTCATTAGTACAAAAAGGTGATAAAAAAACTCCTTCTGCTCCAAAAGCTTCGGCTGTTCTATAAATGGAACCAAGATTGAACGGAGAACGAATATCTTCTGCGTAAACAAACATGTTTGGAAAAAAATTTCTTTTTTCTGTAGGATCTGAATGAGGTGCTATAACTAAATCCCATTCGGCGGGAAAGGTTCCAATAATTTCAAGAAGTCTGTTGCGTGCATAGTTACATGCTCTTCTTTCATCAAATGGTATTTGTTTTAGTAGAAAATCAAGTTCTTTATACGCGTCTTTTGGCAGTTTTGGGTCTTCAAGTACAAGCTGTACCAGTTTTTTTGTGTACTCTGTTCGTGGCATTTTAGCAAAAAAAGCATTATCATTTGTTTCTACAAGGTTGTAGTCATTATCTATACCTGCAATATTTCTTTCAAGAGCACCAAAACAAAGAGCTAATTTACGGCGTTTAAATCCGCTTTTTAATTGAAAAAGTTTTTCAGGTTCTATCATATAATTAAAAAGCGTTTTTTATTATTTCAAAAACATCATCAGAGGTCATGGATCTAGAATAAGAATACATGCCTGCTAATTCGCCTGCATTTTCGGCAACAAGAGCTAACTGCTCCATTGTTACGGAAAGGTCTTTTAATCGAGCTGGTAAATTTACTAATGCTATTTTATTTCTGATTGCTTCAGATAATGCTGGAATAACTTCATCGCTTGGTGCATCATAAGAAGCAACTTTCAAAAGACGTGCAAATTTTGCAACTTTTTCTGTTTTATATTTAGAAACTTCTTCAATTACATGAGGAAGCAAAATTGACGAAGCTAAAGAGCGAGAAATTCTTTGGCGTGCATTTATAGATAAACTAATACTAGAAGCTACACCTATGGAGCTAGATGCTGCTGCAAGAGAAATCATACTTGCTGCTTGTAGAGATGTAAGCTCTTTTGGCGTTGTTGTTATTTCATCTTGAGCGTTATTTAAGGTCGTTGATAACAACTCTAGTGCTTTTTCAATAAGACTGTCTGAAAAGAAGTTTGCCCACTGAGAGGTATATGCTTCTATGGCAATACATAAAATATGCAAAATCATTGCAGTGCTTTGTGTTTCTGTGAAGGAAACAGTTAGGGTAGGATCAAAAACAGCTAGTTTGCATAACCCTGTTTGTGTTCTTAATATTTTTACGTCTCGACTTCTTCCATCAATGATAGGTGTTTTATCGGCAAAAAGAAAAGGATCACATAGCGTTGTTGGAATACAAATTACAGGAAGTGCACCTGTTGTAGGGGTAACGCCTTCAACAAAATCATAAATATCGTGTAGTTCATGAAATAAAGCACCTGCACTTCGAGCAATGTTACTAATCTTGGTTCCACCAACGGCAATTATCCCATGGATATGAGCTTCTCGTCCAAGTGTAAAAACATGTTGAATAATATTTGCATCTGGTGCGGGAGGGATTTCATCATAGACAAAAAAGTCTATACTTCTTTCTTGAAGAGCTGTAGTTATTTTTTCGGTAATACCAAATTCAGTAAGAACGGGGTCTATAATGAGCATATAACGAGTTCCCCATTCTTTTGCGAATTGTCCTATCCGGCTTGCTGCATATGAGCCTAAAACAATGTTTGGCGAAAGTTTAAAAATAAAATCGGACATAAATTTTCCGTTTTATAAACCAAAACTTTCCATTATCCCATCAGCAGTTGAAGAAATAATATCTGCACTCAAATAGGAAGGGTCTTGGATCTTTTCTTTTACTTGAGCAACACGGTCTGCACGAACATCTGGTGTAGCGGCAGCTATTTCAGATAGATATAAATCTTCTGCCATTGCCCGAGCTTCACTCGAAATTTCGATACTGTCATGACCTGCAGATACGCCTGTGTTTCCTGCTGTTCTTTGGGGTTTTTGAACATTGTTTAATGCGTCTAGAGCTCCCAATTTGTTAATAATCATACTTTACTTAGCCTCTCTTTCTTTGGCATTTCTTTTCCAAGTTTGAGCTTTTTTACTCCCTCAACAAAAACTGCAAATTCTCCAAGAATTTTTGTTCTGTTGGAAAGTTCGCTGTGTACTTCTACAGCTTTCCCCTCTATAATTTCTTCATGTATTTTAGTAAGTTCTCTTCCTACTAAAACACGTCGCTCACTATCAATATCGGCAATTTCTGCCAAAAGTTTAACAATTCTAAACGGAGATTCATAAAAAACTATTGCATTTCCCGTTTGAAGGAGTTCTGTTACCCTTGTTTTTCTTTTTCCAGGTTTTATGGGTAAAAAGCCTTCAAAAATAATTGCTTTTCCGCCTTGACCTGCTACGCTTACAAGCGTTGCAAAAGCGCTTGCACCAGGGATGGGAACAACGGTGTGACCGGCTTCTCTTACCAATCCAACTAAAACAGCTCCGGGATCACTTATTCCTGGTGTGCCTGCATCGCTTGCGAATGCAACCGTCTTTTCCTTGTTGAGCAAATCTATTATTTTTTCAGCTGCTTTTTCTTCGTTTTGAGCCCGACAAGAAATTAATGGTTTTCGGATATTAAAGTGTGTTAGTAGTTGTAACGTTCTTCTTGTATCTTCTGCCGCGACATAGTCTACATTTTCAAATGTTTCAATAGCACGATACGTAATATCTTTTAGGTTTCCTATGGGCGTTGCAACTATATATAACTGTGACACAGTGTAATTATACTTTATTTTAATGGGGTTTACAAGTGTTGTATGGAGAAAATTATAGATTAATTGGAGATAATTATATAATAGTGAAGGGGTACTTTCTATAATTTATGTAAGATTTTACAAAAAATATGTAAAATTTGCATAAACATACGGTAAATAAGTGTTTTTTTTGTTGCACATTTTTTTTTGCGGGTATATAATATACGTAAGGGATTTGGAAAGGAAAAAGGTACTACAATGGAAAAAAAACAATTGTTTCAAAGGATAGGCAGCACGCCTGTTATACCACTTTCGTTTAAAATACTTGGTGTTTTTACTTGTCTTCTCTTGTTATCTAATTTTACAACAAATATTATTAATATTCTTCTCAATCAACATGAAATAATTTCGCTTACAAATGATATTATGGTAGGACAACTGAAAGATTTATATACTGCCTCTTCAACGCAATATGAAATATATAGTTTTTCTCAAGATAAAGAAAGTACAGAGCAAGCCCTTGTAGATATTGCTCAAAGAAGTTTTACAAAAGAAAATACACTTGCAATTGCAACCGATATTACGGGAAAAACTTTTTTTTCTATTTCTGCTTCAGGAGAAAAGTATGATCCTTTTCCTGATATGAATACAGTTGAGTTACTGCGAGAAGCCAAAGACAGTAATATATTTGAAGGTTCTATTACGTTTATGACAGAAAGAGGCGAATATTTTGGTGTATATAAATACCATGAGGATTGGGATTTTTTTGTAATATGGGCAGAACTTCGCTCTGAAGTTGAAGCTGCTTCACGTATGGTTTTTGGTTTGATAGCGGTTGTTATTTTTGTTTTGATAATATTATTTTTGTGGGTTGGTTTTGTTGTATTTTCTCGTATGCTTGCCCCTATCAAAAAAATGATACAAAGTTTATACGCAATGCAGGAAAGTCAAAAACTTTCCTTGCTTGACTTAGAAGGAGCTTCAAACGATGATATTTCTTATTTAGGAGCATCTTTTAATGCATTATCCTCAACCATTAACAACATTCTTATGGTATTTCAAAAATTCGTTTCCAGAGACCTTGTTGAACAAGCATATGGGGATGGAATTATTCACCTTGATGGTAATCAAAGAGAATTAACAATAATGTTTTCAGATATACGGCGTTTTACGTTTATGACAGAAGTTATGGGAAATGATATCATAAATCTCTTAAATGTACACTATGATAGGGCTATACGAACTATTTACAACTATGGTGGAATTATTGGTTCAATAATAGGAGACGCGTTGCTTGCTGTTTATGGTGTTACTCCAAATGGAGAAAACAAATCGTTAGAGTCTTTACGTGCGGCATGGCGTCTTATTGATGAAACAAACGATTTGCGTGAAAAGCTAACGGTACGACGAGATGAAATAGTGAAAAGGCGAGAACTTTCAGAAGCAGAGGAAAATATTTTTAATGCTGTTTTACTTGATATTGGTGTTGGGCTAGATGGAGGAACTGTTTTTTACGGTAACATAGGTTCACTTGAACATATGACAAATACAGTAATTGGAGACAATGTAAACTCGGCCTCTCGTCTTGAAGGCTTAACACGGATTTATAATTTGCCAATTATAGTTTCACAGTACGTAAAGGAAGAAGTTGAGACAGCAACAGAACAATATCGTTTTATTGAAATTGATACTGTTCAAGTAAAGGGAAAAACACAAGGTAAAAAAATATTCACTCCGCTTGATACAAAAATTGTTGAAGAAAGTGATTTGAAAAAATATGATATATATGAAAGAGCTTTGCATTTATATTATGGTGGGGAATGGCCAAAGGCTAAGGAATTATTTGAGAACACAGGCATTGAAGCCGCTCAAGTATTTATTGAAAGAATTACAGGCAAAACAGCACCGGAGGGTTGGAAAGGTATATGGACAATGGAAACAAAATAAAAATAAATAGCCCAGAAGTAAAATTATTTTTACAAGAAGACTTACTCCCATCTAACCCTGATGCCCCAGTAAGATATAATTTAGTTGATGAGTATGCAAAAACACGTAAAAATAAAAGCTCTTTTATTTATATTGTACTTTTGAGTTGTATTTTAGCCGTTACCGCATTAACGGTTGGACTTGTTTTTTTCTTGCAAGATAGAAACAACAGTTTAGAAGTTGATATCAATGTTTTTGATGATTTAAATTTAAAAAATCTTCTTGATGTGGTTACCCGAACTCAAAGTTCGCTGGATGCAGCTTCAAAGGAAAAAAATCAGCTGGAATTAGAGTTTTCAACAAAAATGGCACAAGCTGAAATAACACGTGATTCAGAATTACAATTACTTGATTCTCTTAAAATGGATGCTTCTGCACGTGCAAGGGAATCAACACGTATTCGCCAAGAATATGAGAGTACGGTTGAATCTTTAAATGGAGAATATCAACCACAAATTGCATTGCTTGAAGCACAAATGCAAGATTATACAGAGCAGCTTGCTTCATATGACAGCACGAACGTAGAGTTAGCACAAAAGCAGGAAACAGCCTTGAACAGTCAACGGCAAGTATTCGAGCTTGAAAAACAAGAGCTTATAGCTGATTATGACAAACTAGTTGGCGACTTAGTTTTAGAACTGGAAACGCTGCAAAAGCAACAGTTAGAAACACAACGTAACACACTTTCTACATTATCACAGCAGCACAGTGCTGAAATGAATGTATATGACCCTACCTTTACAGACGAAAGAGGAACAGAAGTCGTTTCGCGTTTTGCACATCTTGAGGAAGATGGTAGCACAACTGTAGTGAACCCTGTTTTTTCAGCGAGTGATTATTCTCTCCAGTTATCTGATGACGCATTGCAACGTGATATTGAAAATATTCTCATGAATGTGAGTTCTGAATATTCCGACTTAAATTATGTTGCTGATGTTATTTCAAATGTGCCTTGGTCAAATTCTCTAAAAGATTATGTTCAAACACTTACAGATTTGTCAAATAAAATAGGTGATGATATTATTTCAGCTAGTATTGATATTTTTCAAGCTCAGGATGAAGTAATTAGAGAAGGGAGAAGGGCTTTAGAAATAAGTAAGAGTGAGTTGGAAAGCAAAGAACAAGAAATACAGCTAATGTTAAGCCAAAGCCAAACGGCAGAATCAAAAATACAAGAATTACAAACACAAATAGGCATAATTGAAGTTGAATCTGCACGTATGCAAGAAGTATTAACGGTATATGAAGAAATTGTCTATGCTTTTGATACAAGAGCTCGTCAAAATGGGGATGCAGGTTATATATTAAATGTTTCAGACAAAGAAAATATAACAGTTTATATTTCGCCCTTGTATGCAGATTCTGTTCAAAACGGAACACGAGCCTTTGTCTTCAGAGCCTCTGGAAATTTAGTTGGAATGATTAGTTTATATAGAAGAGGAAATATGGTTTACGCACTTCCAGATGAAGGTGTAGA